>CAZORZ010000119.1:0-4753 GCA_964582255.1 uncultured Gammaproteobacteria bacterium
CGCCGCATGACATAAAAAGGCTAAGGCAGAGTTTTTGCTTCCAGAACGCCCACCTACTTGCCCAGTCACCAGATAACATTTCGATTGCGCCCGTGTTAATGCGACGTATAGCAAACGCATATCTTCGGCTAAGCGTTCTTTATCTGATTGTAAAAATGCTTGCTGTCGATTACCGACTTCATCAAACACAAAATCTATCACGCTATGCTGAGACTCATCATGGTATTGATAAAAATCTTGTTTGGCGGACACCGCTCTACTGCGCCACAAGTAAGGCACAAATACGATAGGATATTCAAGCCCTTTACTTTTATGTACGGTCACTATCTTAACGAGCTGAGATTCACTTTCTAAACGCAGCTCTTGTTCATCGGCATTGTTATCACTCTGTTGAGTTTGCTGGCTCAACCAAGAGCATAAAGCAGGTAAGGATGCGTTAATTTTTGCAGCGTCATGCACCAACTCTGCACAATGTAACAAATTGGTTATATGCCGTTCGCTATGCTCTTTCTGAGCCATTAATTGGGTTATTTTTAGTAACCTAAGCATGGTGTAAAACATTGATATAAAACCATCATGCAGCCAAAGTTGATGTAATTTATTGATATTGCCTAACCATTCAATCCATAGCTTTTGGGTATTAATAATATGCTTAATATGGGCGGCATTAAAATGAAGCAGTCTGCTCGCCAGTGTATTTCGCACTGATTGAATATCATCAACTTGAGCTATGCCCTTCATCAGCAGAAGTAGACCTTTAGCCGCATCACTTTGAAACACATTCTCTTTGCCAACATTAATCGAGTAAACGCCGCGAATTTTTAACGCTTCAGCGATTTCTTTGCCCTCGAAATTACTGCGAACTAAAACAGCGATATCAGCCGCTTTTACAGGCTGATTTCCTAAAAATGCTTGCTTTTTCTGTCCTTCATTAATCAACTGACTGATCTCATTTGCAACTTGGGCATTAATTAATTTCTTGGCGGTATCAACGGTTTGTTTTTCAGGTAAATCCCATAGGCTTAATGCCGCTTGGGGCTGATTAAAACGTATCAAATCGGGCGTTTTATCTGACCCAGAGACAACCTGTTCAAAAGGCATCGCCTCGCTATAAATAAATGTGTCAGATCTATGTGAAAACAAATGATTAATCGCATGTATTAATGACGCGGTAGAGCGCCAATTACGATTTAAGCTGTAAAGTTGATCCCCTACCTGCTGTTTAGCGTGCATATAGGTGAAAATATCGCCGCCTCTAAAGCTATAAATAGCTTGTTTTGGATCGCCAATCATAATCAAACTGCACTGTTCCCTATTCATATAAATATTCTTAAAAATAGAATATTGAATAGCATTGGTATCTTGAAATTCATCAATTAAAGCAATGGGAAATTTTTGTCTGATGGTCGACGAAAATGACTGCTGCGACTCTTCATTAAGTGCTTGATACAATCGTTTTAATTGATCATTAAAGGTGAGAGCATGATGGTTTAATTTAGCTTGATGAACATGAATTTCAGCAAATTTAACGGCATCTAATAAAGCGCTGGATGCAAAATGTTTGACACTCTGTGTCTGCTGAAGCCATAATTCATCGGCCTTTAAAAATAATTCATGATTTAAAAAATCATGCTGGTCAATGTGTTTTTTTAAAGTGTTTTTGCGAATATTGCTATGACTAATTACCTTGATGACATCTGCTAATTTAACACATGGCTCAGTTAATAAATGGTCAACAAGGTCTAGGTTTTGCATCACCTTTTGGCCTTGTAAACGATTCTTTATAAAGATTTTATGCTCCTCAAAAAAAGCATACACGTCCGCTTTATTATCTTGCCAAAGTGATCTTAATTCATTTATTTGCGCTAGGTGCTGATCCCAATTTTGATACAATTCGTCTGTTGTCTTATGCTGTTCGGGTATGGTTTTAACGGTGTTATCGGTTCTTAACGATTTACTATTTTGTAACAATGACGAAAGGTTCTTTAGTGAACTAACAAACAAATTAAGATGATCTGATGACAATTCATAGGAGTTTGAACGCCACCAATCCTTAATTGCTGCCAGCCATAAATCATCGTCATTGGGCTGTAAATTAAGTTCATAATGTTGCGCACTATAAAAAGCATAGTCATTAAGCATACGCTGGCAAAAACCGTTGATGGTATGAATTGCAGCTTCATCAAAACAGCGTATGGCTAAGTTTAAACGGTTTAATTGAGTACTTTGAGATAAGTCATCTTTAGCATCAAAGGTTGATTTTAATAGCCTTAAAAATTCATCATCAACATTGTTATCATTCGATTTAAACAGCTCATAAATGGTTTTTAAACGTGTTCTAATACGTTGCTTTAATTCATCTGTTGCGGCAATAGTAAAGGTGACCAGCAAGATGTTTTGGATCTCTACACCTTGCAGCACGAAACGACAATATAGATTGCTGATGGTATAGGTTTTACCTGTGCCTGCGCTGGCTTCAATCAGCTTGACACCGGCTAGATCTAAATCCAGTGTGTGCTTTGGGGTTAACAATTGACTTTGTAAAAGAGTCATTTTGGGGCTACCTCACCTTCAATTTCAGCATGCTGTAAGGCGGCTTGGTAAAACTGGCTGGCTAGGCTGATAAATTCTTCACTGTCGAACAGCTCACTAGGGTCGGCTTTAAATTCATTAAAATTCAACTGAATGTATTCATTTTCTTTCTCACCTATCGCGGCTTCATTCTGACTATTGCCATGCCATGCACTTATAGCAGCAGTAAGTGCCGTGTTTTCGTCCTTTGTCATCAACTTAAATTGATAAATGAAACTGCTTTTAGGAAATAAAGTTAATGGTTCTTTTTCTATCTGTTGCATTAAATCAACTGCCTCAGACAATATTTTACGGGCATCATTTTCGGGTAAAGGTTTAAAGCGTATTAGTCCATTTTGACAAGATAACATCGTTATCTCGTCAGCAGACAACACGCCCATAACACACAAAGCACAATGCTCAAACCAAGCATCTAACAGGTTTTTAGCACCAAATTTTGAAGCGCTGATCTTCAACAGCCCAAGCCCAGCATAGTAACCATGAATATTCCCATTCATCATCGTATCATCGCTAAGCTTAATGGCAATAAGCACCGTAGCAGGCTGTTGTTGGTTGTAATGATCTAAGGGTGACAATTGCTCGTTTGCATCATCGGCTAATGATTGATAGGCATGATGCGCATGTGAGCCGTGTGGCAAAGTCTGACTTTGATGGTTTAACTGATTGTTTTGTGCTAATTTTTGCTGTATCTGTTGTGTCAGCAGCTGATCTTTAATGTGCCATTTTTGTAGGGCATTTAACTCGAAGATTTCATCGTCTTGAGTATCGCTGTGTTCAGCTAGGTATAATTTTAATTGGCTCTGACAGTAATGTTTTATCGGGTCTTTTAAGCTTTTAATTAATCGGCTAAGTTCAATGCTATTATCCTTATCTTGCTCGTTAAGCGGTGGACTTATAGTCTCGACAAGCTCTAAATTTGGCTCTAAATTAGATGTTTTTACCTGCTCAGCGACATCAGCCCAAAATTGATTATAACTGCGATAGCAATCACTGTAATTATCACTGCTGTAAGAGTGCATAGCAAAATTATTGCTGATAGAGTCAGTGATGTTTTTAGTCGTATCAACAGGTTTAAAATGGCTGTCTAGATAATCACATAATTCACTAACCAGATTACTGGGTTGCTTGTCGGTATTGTCTTTAAGGCTTTTTGAACAATAACTGATAATCAAAGAATGTCTGGCGCATAACAAAGCTTCTAAAAATAAATAACGGTCTTCATCACTGATTAAAAGATCACCTGGCTGCCAGTTTGATACCATTTGATCAAATTCAATGGCATTATTTTGGCGCGGAAAATCAATCTCATTCATGCCCAGCATGACGATGACTTTAAATGGCAAGCTTCGCATCGGACGCATGCCACAAAACGTAATTCCGCCACTAAAAAAATATTGGCTTGATCGACTGGCCTCAAATGATTCTGTTAAGCACTGCTGAATCAATTCACGTTGAATACTGTGCTCTGTCTTGTCATTTGCATGAGTCATTAATTCATCAATAGAGTCGCGAATTGATTGAAGTGTTTCTTTTTCATCGAAATCACTAAAAAAGGAATCAATACATTCATTTAAATCGTTTTGCCATTGTTTAAATGAGCGAGGATAGTTTAGCTTTAAGCGCCAATGGTCTAGGGTATCCAATAAAAATAGAAATTGTGCGATAACCAAAGCTCTTGAACTTGAAAAGCCTGCTAACGATTCATATTCATCACTGCTCTGCTCATCAATAGCATAGGCATTGAAAAAATGTTCATTTGCCTGCTGCCAAGTATTTTCTGTCGTTTGAGGCATGTCAAAATGCGTCTTATGGGCGGCATTAAGCCCCCAATTGATATGCCCCCGTTGAATATATTCCCGAATAATTGGCTTATCTGTTTCCTCCAATTTAAAACGCTTTAAAATGGCTGAGCAATCTAAAAACGATAGCAAATCAGACGCAGTAAAACGGCTACTACTGAGCTTTAACAGCTCTAAAAATGAACGAATCAACTGGTTTTCAGCGCGTAATGAGGTGTCGGAAATATTCCAAGGGATGAATGGCTTTACCTTCTCTTGATCGTGTGATTTTTTAAACACCGCTTCAATTGATGGTGCATAACGCTCAATAGCAGGCACAATCACTAAAATATCTTCAGGGGAAATGTCTGGGTTTTCTAACA
>CAZORZ010000120.1:0-1329 GCA_964582255.1 uncultured Gammaproteobacteria bacterium
TAATGATTTAGGCACAAAAAAGCCGGCAATTGCCGGCTTTTTTGTGCCTATAGGTTTTTAAACTTAGAAGTGAATGTAACCATTTAAGTAAAGGCCATTATATTTAATGTCAGTGTTTAAGCTACCGGCATTCTCAAGATTTAAAGAAAATTTCTTATAGCCGCCCTCAATGCCGAAGCCAGAGGATGTTTCGTAGCCAACCATCAATGTGGAATCTTCAGCACCATTATCATCAAGGCTGATGTTTTGTAAATCAGCGCCCACATAAAACCCTGAAAAAGGTAGATCAAAACGTGCAGACAAATAAAGCAAAGGGATGGTTTTGTCTATACTGAGGGATCGGTTTTTGTTAGTGGCATCTTCGCTTATCGTGACTTCACCATTAAATGTTTTAAGGTTAATGCCTAGGTCTAAATTTATCCAGTTATCAAGTAACTCGTAATACAAGACGATATCCCTATGAGAAAGATCAAGTGTTGAAGATATATTGCCTGTAAATGACTTGCCTTTGAACGTGATGCTGTTGACATTAGCATCAGATCCGGTAGAGCTGAGCTCCCTATTTTGAAGCTTAATATTGGGCAATAATGGAATAGGATGCTCAAAGCTAATTTCAAAAGAGGGCTGTGAGCTTATATCGCTATCAACATTAATGTTGCCCGCATTGTTGTTTGAATTGAGCGTGCCAGACAGTTCGGGGCTCCAGTAGCTAGAGCCTATGTTAAGGCCAACAAAATCAGCGTAACTATTGCTTGCGAAAAGTAGCGAGGCACAAAGGGAGACGATCCTTGTTTTCTTCATAATAACTGTTGAAATAATAAAAGTGCGGTATTATAAAGTTTCGCGTGTAGCACTTCAAGCAAAATAGGTCGCACCTAAAATGGTTTGTTTTGATGCGGCAGTAACCGATGTTAAATTACTGGGCTTTCTTTCAATAGTGTTTTTAGCAAACCAAGCAAAAGCAAGTGCTTCTACCCAGTCGTGTTGAATACCCAGTGCTTCAGTAGACGCTGAATAACAATTTGTGAGTTGGTTTAGGTTCTTAATTAGTGTTGTGTTGTGTTGTCCGCCACCGCAATAGTAAACCTCATGAATATCAATGGGGAGAGCTTTAATAGCTTGAGCAATAGTCGTTGCGCTCAATTTATTTAAAGTGGCTAGTTGATCGATGGGACTTATTGATGCGCTATATTTATCTAAATGAGAAAAAAACCAATCAAGATTAAAGTAATCAGTGCCTGTGGATTTAGCCGGTAACTTATGAAAATATGGTTCGGTTTGAAGGATCTGATCGATGATATCGTGATGGACGTTGCCACTGGCAGCAAG
>CAZORZ010000120.1:1351-4749 GCA_964582255.1 uncultured Gammaproteobacteria bacterium
GTAAGGGCGTTTAAAATGCTGTATGCAAAAATGATCCATCAGAGTATTGCCAGGGCCAGTATCAAAACCGATTACTGGCTGATGGTCACCAAGTTTTGGCAAAACAGTGATGTTGGCAATGCCTCCAATATTAACAATGGCACGATGTTTGGAATCATTTTGAAATGCGAATTGATGAAAAGCAGGTGCTAAAGGCGCGCCTTGACCACCAAGAGCAACGTCTTTTCTACGAAAATCAGCGACGGTTGTTATGTCAGTAAGTGCGGCGAGCGTATTTGGGTCGCCAATTTGTAGTGTATAGCCATTTGATCCATTGGGATCATGCTTTATGGTTTGCCCGTGGCAGCCAATAGCGCAAATTTGATCTTTGGAGATATGGCTAGCGTTTAATAGGTTTAAAACCTCAGCGGCATAGCATTTGGCCAATAGTCGATCAAGTTGACATAAATCCTTTAATTGGCAGTGTTTACTATTAACTAGCTGCTCAACTTTATTTTTTATCTCTGGGCTATATGCCGTTGATGACGAAGCAATTAACCGTGTTTTTTCAGCGCTAAAGTCAGCAATGACGACATCAATTCCATCTAGGCTGGTGCCTGACATAATGCCAATATAGTAACAAGGTTCGGACACAGTTAATGGTTGCTCATAAGTTTTAGCATGTTTAATCGTTTGTTTTTTGTGGCAATAAAATCGTCTTTATATTTTTTATTAATCGGTTGAGCAGCGGGAAGCTTTACCGTTAGTGGGTTACGATGAACGCCAGATACCCTAAATTCATAATGTAAGTGTGGGCCAGTTGCTAAGCCAGAACTACCGACATAACCAATAACTTGCCCCTGCTTAACGCGCTTACCTCGGCGTGCGTATTTGCTGTATGAATTAAGATGGGCATAAAGCGTGGTGTATTTTCCACCATGTTGAATAATAACGGCACGACCGTAACCACCTTTATTGCCAGCATGAATAATTCTTCCATCACCTGCAGCATAAACAGGAGTGCCTCTTGATGCAGCGTAATCGACGCCTTTATGAGAGCGCCATTTTGATAACACAGGATGCCAGCGTTTATTGGTAAAGCGAGAACTGATACGTGAGAACTTAACTGGGTTGCGTAAAAACGCTTTACGCATACTTTTACCATCGGGGGAGAAATAGTTGCCATTGCCTTTTGAGTCTTTATAAAAAACAGCTTGGTAAGTGTTATTTCGATTGGTGAATTCCGCAGCTAAAATTTGCCCAGTTTTGATTTTTATACCGTCTTGATAAAGCTCGTTGTAAATAAGCTTAAAATGGTCTCCTTTTCTAATGTCTAATGCAAAGTCGATATCCCAACCAAAGATACCCACTAAATTCATAATAACATTGACCGGTATATTGTTGTTTGATGCAGCCAAAAATAAAGAGCTTTCTATAACGCCTTGACGAAAAACAGGAATAGCGTCTAAAGGATTCACCTCAAGAACACTAAAAAATCGATTATCCTTACCCTTAGTAAAGGTGTATATATTAGTAATGCTAGGCTGGTATTGCAATTTAATAAATTGATTCGAGTCGCTTTTATGAAAATGAAACTTTTGACCTATATTTATTCGTTTCAGTAAATCACCATGTTCAGATTCAGCGATTAACTGAAATAACACCGATGCTTGAATGCCTTGCTTATCAAACATTGATGAAAGTGTATCGCCATGTTTGATGGTGATAGTTTGTACGGAAGATAGAGTCGCTCCTTCTTTTTTAATGGGCTCTTTTATCTGTTGCGGTGAGGGCGTCTTAATATCATCAGTCGTCGGAATAACGAGAGGCACAATGTTGGTGGATACGTTATCGGTTGCAGGAATGGCAAGAGGCACAATGTTGGTGGACACGCTATCAGTCGCAGGAATGGAAAGAGAATCAATATTAGCTGATGTTACATCATCAGAAGGTGAAGAATCATAAAGAAGGATTAGGCTTATCAGCACGAGCGCGAACGCAGCAGCATAATAAAATCCAGGTTTAATTAATTTAATAGAAAACGCAGAATTCTTTCTGTTGGTTTTCTGTCGGCGAAGTTTAAAATCTAAATCTAAGTAGCTCATTGATCAAAGAAAAAATATAGGTATGCTAGTCGCAAAAATTGATGAGGTTCGAATGATAGCCGTAGATGATGCGTTACAGCAAATAAAAAGAGGCGTTGATGAAATTCTTGTAGAAAAAGAATTGATTTCAAAGCTAAAAGAAAATAGACCATTACGTATAAAAGCAGGTTTTGACCCAACTGCGCCCGACTTGCACCTAGGGCATACTGTCTTAATTAATAAATTAAAACAATTTCAAGACTTGGGGCATGAAGTCATGTTCCTAATAGGTGACTTCACAGGAATGATAGGAGATCCAACGGGTAAAAGCGCGACAAGACCAGCTCTTACTAAAGAAGAAGTGCTGGAGAATGCAAAAAGCTATCAACAGCAAGTATTTAAGATTTTAGACCCAGATAAAACAAAGGTAATGTTTAACTCAGATTGGATGTCAAAAATGAGTTCTGCAGATATGATAAAGCTGGCAGGAAAATTTACCGTAGCAAGAATGTTAGAAAGAGATGATTTCTCAAAGCGATACAAAGGTAATCAGCCTATATCAATACATGAATTTTTATACCCGTTAGTCCAAGGGTGGGACTCAGTAGCGATGAAGGCTGACGTAGAGTTGGGCGGAACTGATCAAAAATTCAATCTATTAGTTGGTCGTGAGCTGCAAAGAGCGGAGGGCATGAGCCCACAGATTACATTAACTATGCCAATACTCGAAGGGTTAGACGGTGTGCAGAAAATGTCCAAATCATTAAACAACTATATAGGCATTAATGATCACCCAAAAGATATGTTTGGAAAAATCATGTCAATCAATGATGACTTAATGTGGCGCTACTTTGAATTATTGAGCTTTAAACCAATGAAAGAAATCGGTGAACTAAAAAATAAAGTAGAGCAAGGAGAAAACCCAAGAGATATAAAGTTTATATTAGCAGAAGAGCTCATTACACGATTCCATAGTAAAGACGAAGCAATTGGCGCCCAAAAAGACTTTATACTAAAGTTTCAGAAAGGTGCGATTCCCGATGAACTAGAAGAATATCAATGTGAATTGAATAAAGATGATATCGGCATAGCAAATCTAATTAAAGATACAGGTATGTTAAGTAGTACATCAGACGCTTATCGAATGATAAAGCAAGGAGCGGTAAAGATAGATGGGGAGAGGGTAGAAGATAAAGGATTAAAATTTAATGAAAACACAGAATTTGTATTGCAAATTGGTAAGAGAAAGTTTAGGAAAATAACAATTAAAAAAAATTGATAAAAAGTAATTGACGATAAGAGAATGATCTATATAATGCGCGCCTCGCTGATACG
>CAZORZ010000121.1:0-4741 GCA_964582255.1 uncultured Gammaproteobacteria bacterium
AAGAAGTGTATTGACTGACATCATTAGTGCTTGAGCAAGCGCTAACTTTGTTACCGTTGGATTTTGGTGTAGCAACATCTGTTAAGGCAATATCTAGTTGTGTGCCATTTTTTGCAGTTTGCTCCATGCCTTCATCACGTCTGGATTGACCTTATGACGAGTCTTATAAAAAAACCGCTCTTCAATATGGCTTGGGAGAAATACTTGCTTGGGCATTCCTTTTGGAAATTCGGCACTGCTATCAAAAAAGATACACGCTTCTATAGGGATATCTGGAATGCATTTTTGTAATGACTGTAATTGAATGCTTAAATTAAATAATGGGTTAGGAAATTTAAAGCTTTTTTGTCCTAACATTTGTGTCCAATCATCAATCGCTTCGGAAGCAAAAATTTTACCCGGGTATTTTTTATAGTTTACGATCAGTATGGAATGATCGAGAAGAATCAAGCGATCTATACTAAAAAAGCTATCTAAACCATCAGGACAAGACAAATTATGGATTTGATCTAGGCCTAAATTACTTAAGCAACGCTGAGTTCTCCAGTTGTGGATAGCGTCTTTTAGTTTAAACCGATTGATAAAAATAATGAACACCAAGCCAATGAATATGGCGAAAAATACACTATTTAGCCCCTGCAGATATTGCATGATAAATATAACGTCCTTTGATTGACGCATAGTGTAGCAAAAAGCGTTTGTTTTGCTACACTTCAAACAATACCTTTATAAATTTATTTGCTTAAGATCAATCATGAATGCTAAAACAGAAAGTACAGGGACGTTAACGCCAGTTGCATCGACATCCATTCCAGAACAAAAGGAATTGATTGAATTTGATCTCTCAGACCCATCACTTTATTTAAATCGTGAGCTCACATGGCTCGCGTTTAATCGCCGAATTTTAGTCAAGGCTCAAGACAAACAAGTGCCTTTATTAGAACGGGTAAAATTCATTGCTATTCTTAGTGCGAATTTAGATGAATTTTTCATGAAACGAATTGGCGGTTTAAAACAACAAGTAGGCGCAGGTGTTATTAAAAAAAGCATTGATGGACGCACCGCACTAGAGCAAATTAATGAAAGTTATCAAATAGTCCGTGAACTAGAGCATGACAAACGTGAGACTTACGATCAATTATTAATCGAGCTTAAAGACAACAAAATTAGAATTTGCAAATATCAAGACATTAAAAAAGAGGCTCAAGATTCACTTAGAGAATATTATCTAGAAAACATCTTTCCCTTAGTAACGCCACAATCGGTTGATCCCGCTCATCCGTTCCCCTTTATTTCTAATTTTTCTCTAAATTTATTAGTCACGTTACGTTATAGAAAAGAAGAAGAAACCATGTTGGCTCGCGTTAAAGTCCCCATTGGTTCTGGAATACCTCGTTTTTTAAGAATAAAAAAGGATGAAAACTGTTTTGTCTTACTGGAAGACATTATGTCGAACAATCTTGATTTGCTGTTTCCAAAAATGGTCATAGACAGTTGCGACTATTTTAGAGTCGTACGCAACATTAATGTCGGCTCTGAAACATCAAAAGCAGATGACCTGTTAGCCAGTATTGAATCAGAAGTCAGAAATCGAAAGTTTGCCACGGTAGTTAGATTATCCGTCAATGAAAGCATGGATCGGCTGCGTAAAGGCATGTTAGTAGCAGAACTGGATTTGCAAAGCGAAAATGATGTGTTTTCCATGCAAGGTATATTTGCTATGCGCGATTTATGGGAAATTGCAGATTTACAAATTGAAGAACTACGCGATCCAACGCATCAACCTATAGAAAACGTAAAACTTAAAGGGCAGCGAAATATTTTTCATGCCATCAGAGAGCATGGATCGATATTTTTACATCACCCTTACGAATCGTTTGTTAGCAGTGTCACACGTTTTATCAAATCAGCCAGCGAAGACCCTAAGGTATTAGCGATTAAGATGACCCTATATCGAACTTCGCAAGACACTAAAATAATAGATTACCTTATTCAAGCCGCACGTAATGGCAAACAAGTCGCAGTAGCAGTAGAGCTGCAAGCACGATTCGATGAAGCAGCCAATATTATTTGGGCCAGCAGAATGGAGCAAGTAGGGATTCATGTGACCTATGGTGTTGTTGGTCTGAAAACACATTGCAAAGTCATATTGGTTATTCGTAAAGATTATTCAGGTCTACGCCGTTATACGCATATAGGCACTGGAAATTATCATGCAGGCACGGCACGTTTATACAGCGATGTCGGCATTTTGACCTGTAACGATGAAATCGGTAAAGACTTAACAGAGCTGTATAATTTTTTAACGACTGGCTATACACCAAAGCGTAATTACTTAAAAATCCTGCCTGCACCGAAAATTTTAAAAGAAGCGATCATCAGTAAAATTCAACGAGAAATCAACCATCAGCATAATGGCTGTAAAAGTTTGATACGTTTTAAGATGAATGCGCTGGAAGATATTGACGTGTGTAAGGCTCTATATCTAGCGTCTCAAGCGGGTGTCACGATCGAGTTAATTGTTAGAGACACCTGTAGAATTAGACCAGGAATCAAAGGCTTATCTGACAACATTAAAGTAATTAGTATCGTAGACCACTTTTTAGAACATAGCCGTATTTACTATTTTAAAAATGATAAAAAGCCAGAATTTTACATTGGCTCTGCTGATATTATGATGCGTAACCTCGAATATCGCGTTGAGGTACTCGTTCCTCTCGAATTAGAAAGCCACCAACAAGAATGTATGCAAATTTTAGATGCATGTTTAAAAGATAACACCTCTAGCTGGTCCTTAATGTCCGATGGCAGTTACATTCGCCATGAAATAGGTGATGATGAGCCGATTAATGCACAAACTATGATGATAGATTTAGCTAAAATTCGCAAAAAAGCCGCTAAGGCACATAAAAAAATTAACGTAAAAAAATTAAAGATAAAGTAATCAATGGCAAAATCCAAACAGCAACTTGCGGCTATTGACCTTGGGTCAAATAGCTTTCATTTAATTGTCGCAACCCTAGAAAACAATGACTTAAAAATTATTGACAGTGTTAAAGAGATGGTTCGCTTAGGTGCCGGGCTTGATGAATTAAATAACCTAAGCCAAGATAAAATTTCTGAAGCAGCTGAATGTTTAAAAATATTTGGCCAGCGAATCAAAGGTTTTTCACCCAGAAATGTGCAATGTGTCGGTACAAATACTCTACGTAAGGCAAATAACGTCTTTAACTTCATTCAACAAGCTGAACAAGCTCTTGGTTTTAGCATCAATATTATTGGTGGTCGTGAAGAGGCTCGATTAGTTTACCAAGGTGTGTCACGCAGCATCGCCCAAACAGAGCCACACCGTTTAGTTATTGATATTGGAGGTGGTAGCACTGAATTTATTATTGGCGAAGTTAAAAAACCATTATTGACCGAAAGCTTAACCATGGGCTGCGTTAATTTTACTCGACAATATTTTCCTAAAGGAAAAATCACTAAAAAACTCATTAAAAAGGCCGTTTTAGCAGGGCGACAAAAAATTGAATGGATTAGTGACGAATACATAGAAAAGGGTTGGCAAGAGGTTATCGGCTCATCAGGTACCATCAAGTCTGTTGCAGCCATTTTAGATGCGAAATTCAACAGTCATGGTGTTATTTATCATAAACACCTTAAAAAACTCATCGATGTCTTTATTGATATTAAAAACATCGATGATATTGAATTAGTCGGCCTGTCTAATAATCGTGCGCC
The DNA here is from genome assembly GCA_964582255.1 of uncultured Gammaproteobacteria bacterium. Classification (GTDB taxonomy): domain Bacteria; phylum Pseudomonadota; class Gammaproteobacteria; genus CAYZQE01. Next base: position 3,742 of record CAZORZ010000121.1, read on the forward strand.
TATTATTATCGGTGGTGTTTGTGTGCTTTTAGCCGCTTTTGAAGAGTTAGATATTGATTCGATGATTACCTCCGATGGTGCTTTAAGAGAGGGGCTACTTTACGATATTCAAAATATTGCTGATGGTCTAGACATCCGCGTGACGGCTGTTAAGCATATGGTAGATCGTTATAAATTAGATACTTTACAAGCTAAACGTATTAAAAAAATTACAACGCTGTTCACCCATCAACTCAATCTTAAGGATAATACTGAGTTACTTAACCTTATTGAATGGTCGATTGACTTGCATGAGGTAGGCCTTGTTATTTCGCATGTGAACACACAGCAGCACAGTGCTTATATTGTTGAACAATCTGATATGGCAGGTTTTTCTCGGGGATTACAAAACACTATCGGACTGTTATTACGACTCCATCGCGGAAAGCTAAAAAAGAAATTGGTAGAAGAACGCCCTAAAAATGTGCACGGTTTTATGATGGTCTTATTTATCATAAGACTGTCCATTATGCTGGCAAGAGGGCGTAATCGCGTTAATCTAGCCAAGATGAAAGTCATTAAAAAAGGAAAATCGATTGAATTAATTTTTCCCAAAAATTACCTAAAAAACCATCCTTTAACGGTGGCTGATTTAGAGCAAGAAAAGCACGAGTGTGAAAAAATAGAGATAAAATTATGTTTTAGTGATGCTGAAGCAATGACACTTAAATAACCTTAACACCTGCTCGCTCAAGCATAGAAATCAATCGTATCAGAGGCAAGCCCATCAGAGCTGTTGGGTCATTGCCCTCCATACTTGAAAACAAACTAATGCCATAAGCCTCAGATTTAAAGCTACCTGCACACTGGTATGGCTCTTCAGTATTTAGATAATGGCTAATTTGAACCTCAGAGAGTTGTCGGAAGTTCACCTGATATAAAATATTATCAACATCACAGAAATTTTGATTTAAATTTAAAACACATAACCCAGTGTTAAACACGGCTGTTTTCCCTTGCG
>CAZORZ010000122.1:0-4719 GCA_964582255.1 uncultured Gammaproteobacteria bacterium
GAATCAATAGCAGGGTCTATGTTTCCAAGATTAATTAGTCCTCCTAGTTCTTTACCTTGCAGTCACTCGTTCTAACGGGTTATAGAGTGGGGTGTCACAGGAATTGACACACCAAAGGAGCTAAAATCCCTACTTATTTTTAAATGTTCACCCTCTATAAACATTGCATAGTTTTTCATAATAGGTTCAGAATTTGAATGACCCACCATTTGTGCAAGTTCTAAAATGGAAACTTCACCACTTTTTAGCATGGATGTAATAAACGTATGTCTTGTAATATATACTTTCCTATACGTAATTCCCGACTTTTCACAAACTCTTCTCCAATGCCTCTTTAAAGAACTTGCTCCATACATGTGTCTACCCTCGATACATGAGAACAAGTATAGGCTTTTACTTCCTTGCATTTGCTCTTTGAAATAGGGTATAGCGTGATTAAAAAGTGGTACACGTCTTATACCTCTTTGCGTTTTGGGTGTAGAAACCTTGCCTCTTGTTACGGAACGCAAAACCTTAATCACTCCACTCTCTATATCAATATCACCGTGCATAAGTCCTAATACTTCACCTGTACGCATACCTGTATAGAAACTGATAGCCAAAAAATTTCTAAACCACCCCTCTGCTGTTTCTATAAGGAGTGACACCTCTTCTGGAGTAAAAGGCTGAATTATAGGCTTGATGTGTTGTGGCAATTTGATGTGATGTGCAGGGTTATTGACAATCTCCTCATATTCTATTGCAATATCAAGTATTGCACCAATTATTCTGATATAATTACGTGTAGTTTTAGGCGTTACTGTTTTTAACAGTTGGGTAGAATATTCACGTATCTCTACCCTCTTAATTGCTGTAACTTCACGATTACCAAATTTCTTCACGACTGCCATAGCTAATCGACCTAGTTCATGTGCTGTTTTTAAATGGTCTTTTGAAACCAAATACTTATCTGCATAAATTTTAAAGAGCGTTGGTTTAGGTTTTTTTATTTCTACCTCACCATTCATAATCTTAATTTCAAGCTGTGGGATAACCTTATTTTTCAATAGTTTCCTATTGGCAGATGTATCTTTAAGCCCAGTGCTTTTTTGTATCCTGTTTCCTTTGACATAATACTGTAGATACAGTGTTGTGCCTCTTGTGTATATACTAACCATAATTTTCCTTTTTACGGTCAGTCAAAAATCGACTGCCTATTATACAACTTTTTTAAGGATTAAGTCAATCTCATCATCTTTTTCTATCGACCTTACCCATTCATCCATCTTTTCAACATCCCAAAAAGGTTCTCTTTCACTCTTTGGCTGGTGGTAGTGAATACCATTCTTAAAAGTAACACCTTTATTTGCCTTTAGCCATCCAATGCTACGTCCAAGTAAAGATGCCATCTTTCCTGTGCGTAAGTAGAGTGGGTTGAGTTGGGCTATTTTGACTCTTGTTTCCATTTCTGTGCCTCCAAGCAATTTATTTTTTCGTATCCCTCTTGCGTCTATTTTTCTTAAAAAACCATGACCCACTTGTGTCTTTTCTAATAGGGCATACTCTTATGTCTCTTATATATAACGTGTTTGACACATCACCTGTAGGCATTGGTGGTGCTACAAGCGTTGCATTAAAATAGTTTCCTGTAAAGTCTTTTGTATCTAAAATAGTACCCCCATTTTCGTTATACACTCCGTCTGTAAATGCTCCTGCAAGTTGATACAGTTTCTTAGCGTGTTTGTCTGGGTAGAACTTTTCTTTATGATACTCTCCCCATTGATTAACAAACTTGATTAATAGATACTCCATACGTGCATCGTCTAAGTTCTCTGTGACTTCTACCACTTTCATATTTTGAATACCTAAACGTGCATTGCAAACAATCTCTTTTGCTATGTCTGTAACATCTATTTGCATTTTATCCTGCCTTTACTTCTCTAAAAAATTGGCTAAAAACCTTTTCAGACACAAAGTGAACACCATCTGCATCTTTAATCTCTACTAGCCCATCTTTCACATCTAACACGGTAATAGTTTGCTTGTTGCCGTATTTCCTTATATAGTCTCCATTAATCTTTAGCATAACCTGCCTCTGCTATGAACTCTTCTGTGAGTGCATCTACTGCTCCCTTGTCCTGCATAAACTCTGCAATATTCTCTGCTGTAATACTGCCCCATACAAGAAACTCATCAACATCGTTAGGCTTAATCCCTTTGGCAATTAACGCACCTTTGTATCTAACCATGCTAACCCCTGCCCTTGCCTCTGGCTCTTGCGTATTGTTCTCTTGGGTCTGTGTTTCCGAAACATCCTGTGATGCTATAGGTATATCGTTTGGGCTTTCAGTATATTCTGCTTCTGTAGCTTGTTTAACTCCATAAAAATCATTCACATAAAAAGCAATCTCTGCGTCTGTTTGAGCGAAAAATAAAGTTACTTTCTCTTCACCTATATTTACAAAATCCATGTGTTCGGAAAAAGGTTTTAAGTCTTTTCTTTTAGTTCCACATTCTTCTAATTTTGTATAGTGTGTCGTGACGTATCTTGGCATACGTGTAGACTTTGGTTTTATTTGCTCTGTATTAGCTTCTCCAATAACTTCATTTCTTACTACCTCTTCCTCATTTTTACCAACTGGTGTTGTGGCTGTAGGTCTATTCATTAAGGCTTGGTTTATGTCGTCTGTAGCATTTATTATTGTAGTTTCAATAGCTTCTATATCCTGCATTTCTTCTTGCGTTGAGAGTCCAAACATAACCTCGGGGAAGTACTCTTTAATGAAAAATGATTGACTTCTTTTTCTAAGCATAAGTTCAGACATATTCACCCATTTACTACCTTTTTTACCTACCCAACCCTCTTTACGTGCCATTTCCATAGTAACGGTCATACCTACAAGTTCTTCATCACTATCTGCATCAACACCCACACAATATGCTTCCTGTTTATCTGCACTTACAATAGTTTTTAATGCACCCTTGATACGCTTACTTTGGTTAAGTCTTGCTACTAAAAATGTGGTTGAGAATGACGGTCTGCCATAAATGATGAATATACTTTGAGATACCTCCATTACTGATATGTCCATACGCTTTGCCAAGTCATAGACAATAACTGCACTTGCCACATCGTTCTTTAAATTGTCTGGGAAAAATGCCGAAACAGACAAAGCTTTTGCTTGTCTTTGTTCTAACTCAAATTTACCTGTTTCTAACTCTAATTTTTTAGTCTCTACTTCGATTAAGTCCAATCTACTCATTTTCGTTCTCCAATATTTTTCTTTTAATGTTTGATATTTCTTTTTTAATCTCATTTAGGGCTAGTCTTGCACGTTTACCTACTGCCTTTTGACCTCTTCTCTTAATAGCACTCAACCTAAGCATTTCTGCTGTAGTTACAAGTTTGTTTGCGAAACCTAATACTTGTTTACTCATCTTAATTATCCTCTTTAAAAGCCCAATCTGGCAATGAAATTGTTTTAACTATATTTGCTATACCTTTGTCTTTGTAGCGTTTCCACTCTATTAGCAAGTCTGTATACTGCTCTCTACCTTTTTCAAGTGATAATGGGTCTATCTCCCACACATCCACCATGTATGGTTTTTTAGACTCAACTGTGATAAAGATAAAGCGTGTTGCATTAATACCTGCCATAGCTAAAGTATCTACATACCAACCTGCTTGTCTATGATATGAAAAAGAGTAAAGAGATTTGGAAAATCCGTGATGGCTACCGTCTGCTGTGGTCTTTAAATCAATTACTAAACCTAAATCTTCACGATAATAGTCTGGTCTGCATTTTCGTGTAATATCAAACGTTTTATCTTCTATAAAAAAGCTCTCCTCTGCTGTACCATTTTGGAGTAGTCCACCTGCAATAGCCATCACATTCTTTGCCATTTGTTCTGCCTGTTCCCATATATCGCAAGGGATAACATTTAAGCCCTCACATGTAGTGATAAACTCTGCTTTGGCTTCTTTGTATGCCTTAGTGTTCTTGTTGAGTTCTGCACCCTCAAAGTCCTCTTTAATGAACTCATCACCAACACTATCTGCTTCCAAGACCATCTTATGCACCAATGAGCCTAAGTCAAATTGCTTACCACTTAGTTTGAACAAGTCCTTATTTTCATAGTGTATCGGTGACTTTTCAAGCAATCTAAAGTCACTTGAACTGATACCATCTGCTTTGTGATATTCCTCGTTTGTTAATTCTGTCTTCATCTTTGTACCTCCATGAGTATATGTCACGTCTATAAATTCACCTAATGAATAACTTAGTGACAAGAGAATTATGGCATAGAGAAGCTTAAAAGAAAGTTATAAAATAGTGCATTTGAGAAATTAATGGTATTTTTTTGATAGTTTTAGGGTATTTGACTTTGCATACCCATTACGTAAAGAGGTACGTAATTGTTAGGGTTATATTTTTTTAGTTACCTGTACACATCTTGCTGTATAGAGTTCCTCTACCCTATCTAAAGGTATCATAATAGGTTTGCACCCATCACAAGATGTGTTGTCTGGCAGTAGCAATACCGAGCCATCTGATTGTCTGTTGATACGCTTTATTCCGCTATCTCCATCAAAAGTATAGTGAACGATTCTAGTGTCTGAGGGTGGTTTAGACGTATCACATATCACCAAGTCACCATCTGCAATAGTTGTTAGCATACTGTCTCCTACTGCACGAACTGCGTATGAGCAAGTAGAGTCTATTTCTTGTGATACCGATA
>CAZORZ010000123.1:0-4716 GCA_964582255.1 uncultured Gammaproteobacteria bacterium
CAAATCCATTGCAAGCTCGCCAGTTAACTGCAAAGAGACCTTTTCCATTAAGCCACCCAATGTCTCTACCTTCAGTAATAAACCAGAAACATCTAACTTTTGTGCCGCGACATCAAAGCCTACATTTCCCTTAACATGGACATCACTTTGCTTAACTGGAATTAATAACCCATGTGCTTTTAACTGTAAATCTAATTGCTTTAAACTTAAATTTTGTTTTTTAATATCATAAAATACCCGGGTATTTAGATTTATGGCCGCATTAATGTCTTTTTGCTTCTGCATTAATAGGCTTAAAGAAAGTGGAAATGCTTCGTTTGGCGTTATTTTTCCAGTGGTGAAATCTAAGTCATCGATACTCATCGATTCACCCGACTGAGCATCTTTCCAAGAAATTCGAGCATTTTTTATATAAATGCCCTCAAACGCCCCTGCGATCTCAAAATTATCTTCATCTTCTTTTACAGCGTCATTTTGCACTACTTTGGGATCTGCATTATTGACTCCTGACTGTTTCGCTTTTTCGGGAATCAGGTCGTCCCAATTACTGATGCCTTGTTGGTTTTTTTGTAAATCAACGTGTAATTCACTCATAATCAGTTGACTAATTTTTGGCTGCATCATAAAAACCGACTTCACATCAACACTGATACTTACTTCTTTAACCGAAATCATCGGCGTGGAGCCAAAACCGGGGGCATTAGAAAATTGCATAGCACCTAGTTTCATACCAAAATTAGGATAAAGCATTAGCTGGGTATCACCATTAAAGCTTAAAGAACGTCCACTGCTTTGCTGCACAAAATCGGCCAACTCTTGTTTGTAGTCATTTGCATCAAAAGTCACTAAAAATAAACTGCTCGCAACCACTATGATGCCAATAGGGATTAAGATGATATAAATTGCGAGTTTACTGGCTTTCATTTTCGTTCCTGTGATTAATGTATTTCAATGTATAATAAGGACTAATGTCTCACAGCCGATTTAGTGAATCAAGCCATGTCCTTAAACAAAAGCTCTTTTGAAATTGAACGTATCAAAAAACTAACTGTTGAGTATTTTAATACTTTAAAAGAACAGCAATTAAAATTTAAAATATTTGTTGTTTTGATACCTTTTATGATTGTTTTTCTGTTGGTTTTGAGCAGTTATTGGAGCCAAGAGCCTGATTTTTTTGACGTTCAATCTTTAACACCTAAAGATACCAATGTGGTCACTGGCAGCACCACCACTCACACTTTGTTAAAAACCATGGATGTCTTATTAAATAAACCTGGCGGCTACTTGTCTAATGACGTTTTACCACCAAGTGTTTGGCTTGATAACATTCCTAACTGGGAATTTGGCGTTTTAGTTCAAGCACGCGATTTATCTCTAGCCATGCGTAATGATTTTAGTCGTTCTCAATCTCAATCCATAGAGGATAAAGATTTAATGATTACTCAGCCTCAATTTAATTTTGACTCATCCTCATGGGTTTTACCTGCTACCGAAAATGAGTATCAAAAAGGCATGGATGCCTTATCTCGTTATGCTCAACGACTCTCTAACACCCAATCACCTGACGCTCAATTCTTCGCCCGCGCAGATAATTTGGGTGATTGGTTGGGGCAAGTATCGAAGCGCTTAGGCAGCCTCTCACAACGCTTAAGTGCCAGCGTTGGACAAGTTCGAATAAACACTGATTTAGCGGGTGATGCCGCCGCCCAGCAGTCGACTAACACGCCTAAGCATATTGTTGTGCAAACGCCGTGGTTAGAGATAGATGATGTTTTTTATGAAGCCAGAGGCTCTTCTTGGGCGTTAATGCATTATTTAAAAGCGATAGAAATCGACTTTCAAGCAATTCTCACTAAAAAGAACGCCTTAGTCAGTTTACGTCAAATTATTCGTGAATTAGAAGCGGCACAAACACCATTATGGAGCCCTATGGTTTTAAATGGCAGTGGTTTTGGCTTATCTGCCAATCATTCTCTAGTCATGGCATCATACATTTCACGCGCTAATTCAGCGGTGATTGATTTAAGGCAGTTGCTACGGCAGGGCTAGTGTATTTTTCGACGTAAAATGTCTTCTATCAAAACACTAGGCACCGGTTTGCTGAATAAATAACCTTGATAAAAATCGCAACCCATCATTTCTAACGACTGTAATTGCCCTTTTTCTTCAACACCTTCCGCAATAATCTGCATATTATCAAAGCCCTTAGCCATGCTAATGATTGCAGTCACTAAAGATTGATATTGCGTATTACCTAACAAGCCTTGGATAAATACCTGATCAATTTTTAACACGTCAATGGGGAAGCGAATTAAATAACTTAATGACGAATAACCAGTTCCAAAATCATCTAAGGATATTTTACAGCCCATCCGACTTAACTCAATAATGTTATCTTCAACCGTATTATCCAAATGCATGAATAAGGTTTCGGTAATTTCAATACCTAAATATTGGGGCTCTATTTGGTATTTATTAAGGGTTTTTTCAATCAGCTTCGGAAAATCATGTTGTTGAAACTGCTTTGCCGATACATTCACTGAAACACAGGGAATATCCAATCCTTTGCTACGCCAGTCACTAAGCTGACGACACGTTTCATCAATGACCCACTGCCCCACTTCTAGCATTGAGCCTGAGTTTTCCAACACATCAATAAATTCTGCCGGAGCAACTAAACCTTTTTCAGGGTGTTGCCAGCGAATTAATGCCTCTAATCCTGATATTTCGCCCGTCTTAATATTAATTTGAGGCTGATAATAAAGCACAAATTGTTGCTCGCTAGCCGCCTTGTCTAAGGCCATTTGTAGTGCAATTTTATTATGCACCACCTCACGCATACTGCTTTGAAAAACTCGGTAACAACCACGGCCATCTGCTTTTGCTTGATACATGGCTAAATCAGTGTCGCTCAGTAGCTCTTCACTATTACGTTCATCATTGGCGCCAAACATGGTCACTCCAATGCTTGCACCTAATGACCTTTGTTCATTACTGATCATAAACTTTTGAGACATTTTTTTAATAATTCTATTAATAGGAATAAAAATATCGTCTTCTGAAGCCGCTTGCTCAATTAATACGCAAAACTCATCTCCACCCACTCGCGCTAAAATATCTTGCTCTCTTAAACACGATAAAATGCGCTTCGAGGCTTCTTTCAAAACCTTGTCTCCCGCAAAGTGCCCCAATGTGTCATTGATCTCTTTAAAGCCATCCAAATCAATGATAAATAAACCCATCAACTTTTCACTCCTTTTGACACGTTTAATAGCCGTTCTAAAGACCACATCAAAATAACGTCGGTTAGCCAACCCAGTTAAACTATCATGTTGCACTAAATAAGATAAACGATCTGACAGTTCTCTAGACTCACTCACATCATGAAATACCAGCACCACCATTTCAGAAACATCAGCAAAGGCAAGTAGCGGTGTAACACGTAGCTCATAAATAAGTTTGCGTCCATTTGCCAGTTTAAAAATAAGCTCATGGTTAGCATCCATTGACGCATTTGAACGGCTGGACAAATGAATTAAACCTTCGATCATTTGTAAACTTTTATCATCAAAATCAAAAAATCCAGTCAATTTATCAATATTAGTGTGCGGCTGTAGCGATATGTTTTGAGCAAATAGTTTGGCCGAATCATTGGCATAAATAATAGCGTTTTTACGTACCACTAAAATAGGGTCTGAGATAGATTCTAAGGTGGCGCGGGTATTTTTTTCTTCTTGTTTTAATTGTTCTTTAGCCGTAAAAAGTCCTAAAAACACTTTAACTTTTGCCAGTAAAATAGGCTGGTTAATTGGTTTTTCAATAAAATCAACTGCACCTGTTTTATAGGCGAGCAATTGATTCTCTTCGCCACTATGGATAGCCGTTACAAATATAATGGGTATATGAGAGGTGCTTTTTTCATTTCGAATAATCTGAGCCACTTCATAACCATTCATTTGAGGCATCTGAATGTCTAATAAAATGAGGGCAAAATCATTATCTAAGATTTGATTTAAAGCCTCGGCACCTGATTTAGCATTAACTACATCAGCATCTAAATCATCTAACATCGCATTCATGGCAATGATGTTGGCTGGAGTGTCGTCAACAACTAAAATTTTGGGCATGTTACTTATTGACATAATTTTTTAACCGCGGCTCTCTATAATTCAACTTCAATATAGGAGTGTAGTTGATACTTGTAATTGGTAAATAGTAAATAGTAACGTTTTTCTTTGATTTTATTAATTAGGCTATAAATTTCTTTGACAGGCTTAATAAATTATCTATACTCATTTGATACGCCCCTTCATTAACCAATTTAAACATATTGCTTATGTCAGTTGCGGGCTCGTGCTCTTCATTATCTAATTGTTCTCCGTCCTCTAGCTATATTTCTGCGTACGATTCAAATCAGCTACGTCAGGGAGAAAAATCTAACGGCCTCAGCCTTAATGATGAAAATCCATCAAACAAACAAACTACTGAATATGTGTTTCGTGGCGAGCTATTAGAAGAAGCCTCGGAAAACAATGGTTTTCGCCCTCAAAAAGATCAAAATATTGATCCTGCCAATCAGGATGCCATTAATAGTTATGAAAATAACAGCACACCAATTGACACCTTAGCGTTTAAAGAACAAGGTGCCATTTTAGACGCTTATGCTTAAACTCTAATTCAATAACACATGCAAACCCTGAGCACCTCGCTTCACTT
>CAZORZ010000124.1:0-4699 GCA_964582255.1 uncultured Gammaproteobacteria bacterium
TTGAGCAAGAATTCATGGAAGAATTCGGGAGGTTTGTGCTATTTGAAATTAAGCGACCTTGGAGAGTTGCAACTTGGATTTCTGCTCGTTTAAAGAGAAGGGCTTGATTATTTTTCTTCCCTCCTAAAAAATATTTACCCAATTAAATGATGGTTTCCCTCTCAACATTATATTAATTTTCAACCTCAATTTTTCAAATTACGAATCGAAATTTTTTTAAAAAACTCTGCAAGTTAAGCATGTCTATGTTATAATCTAATTCTATAGGAACTTTCTTTTTTAGCGACAGGAGGTAAAAGATTATGGAAGCGATTCGTCTTAACAAGGTTGTTGATAGGGATGGTGAAATCTTTGTAACAGGGTTGCCTTGCAAGAAGGGGCAACATGTAGAGATGATCCTGCTGATTAAACCTTCGACTATACCTAGGCATCCTCATTTGACAGCCCGTAAGATACTTCATTCCGAACTAATTGGTCTTTGGAGAGATCGTGAGGATATTGAAGATAGTGCAGCTTATGCACGTCAACTCCGTGCACAAACACAAAGGCGGCGAGGATGAGGTATGATTCTTATAGATACCGATGTGATGATAGACCTCTTGCGTGAATACCCGCCTGCTGTGGCTTTGAATTTACCCCTATACACTTTTAACCAGAAGCATTATGCAGCCATCCCTAAATTGAAAACTGTGCAACCCTATGAGAAAGGTTCCCAGAAATAGGTGACTGCAATGTTGTCTAACAGTTAGGGATTTATGATATTTCCGGAGCAAAAAAGGTCCCACATCTGTAATAATTAGTGAGATGCAAAAATACCGTGGTTACAGGGCTTTTCATCCCTGACCACGAGATTCTGATAGGAGGTTGTTGTGTATGAAGACAGTAGATTACGATTTTGTTTTAGTGGAAGTTTACAAGCAAGCTCACGAAACACGTCGAAAATGGGAAGAGTATATATGGCAGTGGGGGATTTTGTCGACTATTCTTGTAGCTATGTTTGCTAGATGGCCAGAGTCAGTTAATGAGTTTTTATTTCCACATAAGTTTATCTTGCCTTTACTGGCTGGTTTTATTTTTGCAGTATTCCTAAATGTCTTACGTGCAAGGACGCTTATGAAAGAATTAGAGAAAACGATTATCTCTTTACACAAACAAATGAAGAATGATTTACCAATTGTGCCATCAGAACTTGATCAAAAGCTACCCTATCTTTGCAAAATTAGCTCTACCAAAGTTGTCCTATGTTGCCACGGCGCTGCGGCTATTCTTTTTATCTTATTTGCTGTTCATGCGTGGATCAAATGAAACATTACAAATCTACGGATAAGATGAATAAAAAGTGGACGCAAGAGCCTGGATATAGACGAAACATACTTTTACCGTTTGGAATGGAATCCTATGCTGATATACAAATACAATTAACAGAAATTTCTGCAGGGGAAAAAGTTAGAAATCATTATCATTTAAAACAAACCGAGTTCATATATTTTTTAAAAGGTACTTGTGCTTTTTCTTTTGAAGATAATAGTATAACAATAAGACACGGCGACTTGTTAATTATTGAACCTAGGGAAAAACATAGTGCTATTAACAAGGGGGAGGTTACTGCTCGCTTTCTTACTTTTAAGATACGTGGACTTCCAGATGATACTGTTTGGGACGATTTACTTTTATAAAGATTTTACGGTTGGATTTTTGTTAGCTGTTTGTTAGCTACCGCTGTGAATTAGAGCGAATTTAAATGAATTCTAGGCAAAAAATTTTACAAGGAAAACCCCGATAAACAGGGACTTTCCCTTTATTTATGGCAATGCTTGTTTATGGTATAGTAAAAGTACACAAAGTGGCAGCCAAAAGTGCAGAGTTGCTTTAAAAAGAGGGAGCACATTTTAACATCTTCGGGAATAACCTCCTAGAAGTAAATGAAAGGAGGGGAAAAAAGAATGCTGAAGATGCCCCAAAGTGATTATATCAAACGTTTAAGTGAAACTTGATTCTCAAGAAAAGTAATATTTTGAAGGTGTGCTACTTTTTTTACAGTGTTGCGATGCGGGGTTTAAGCTTTTAAAAACGGGGAAAATTTTGAATAGAAAAATTCCCTCTTTCTTCCCTCCTTTTTCCCTCCAAAGGGATTAAAACGCCTGATAACGCCTGGCAAACAGATGTTTGCACTACCTGCCTAAAGGCAATAAAAATGGGGGTTAGCCGCAATTGCTGATATTCCCTTATAACCCCTGATAACCCTTGCTTCCAACTTACAAGCAGGGGGTCACATGTTCGAGCCCTATTTCGCCCACCATCTGAAAACAGGAAAAAGCCTTTAAACATCAGTGTTTAGAGGCTTTTTCTTTACCCCTCTATTTGGTAAATATTGTCTTGGTTTAGGGTATTTTTAGGGTCCTTTAGGGATACTTTTGAAATGTTGGACAGCAAGCGGACAGCAAGAACAAGATTTTAGAAGTTCATTTTTTTTCTTCCAGAATGATTTTGTCCATCACATCAGCCGCTGCCCGGTCAGCACTTTTTAAAAGACGAGTATAAATATTTAGGGTTGTCGATGTGCCGCTATGACCTAACCTGTGGGCAACAGTCCGAACATCTAATCCAGCGGCTATTAAAGCACTTCCATGTGTGTGTCGCAAGCCGCGCAATGTAATCGGAGGCAGGTTGTGTTTCTGAATAATTTTTTTAAACTGCTTGCTTGCTGTGCTTAAATACAACAAATCGCCAAACCTCCCTGTAAATAACCACTCGGTTTTGCCCCATCCTCTTTTTAACCGATCCTCATTCTGGTAGTTTTTATATTTTTTCAGTGTTTCTATAATCTTTTTAGGAAGCGTTATTTTCCGAGGCTTTTCTGTCTTAGGAAGTTTAATGATTTGTTTCTGACCTCTCACATTAGAAACTGCTCTTTCTATATTAACCTCATTGTTTTCAAAATTAATATCCGACCATTTAAGTGCTATTATTTCTGCACGGCGACACCCTGTTACAATGGCTAGTTGTACCATTAATACAAACTGTGGTTTTTCGTGTTTTAAAGCGTTTAAGAGCCGTGTGGTGTCTTCTTCATTATTATTGCGTATTCCACTGGGATCGACCAGTGATTCCGCTGGAAATCGACCAGGAGAAGGCGGCATATGTTCCGGGTTGGTGATAGTTTCCCCCTGACCCTTAGACTTAAGATGACTGGCTACTCTTTTGCCTTTGTGAAATATCTCTCCACCTTTGAAACTACCCGGCTGTATACTGTCCCGGGTGAGCAGGAATTACAGCAGGCAGTGGAGAAGTTGGGTTGGGAGTAACTAATCGCAAAAAAAAACAAGAGCCGTTCTCGACGGCTCAAACTAAAAGGAGAATGATACAAATGGTTAAGAAAAAAACAACTATCTTGATGATCCTGTTACTGGCTTCTTCGTTGTTCGTGCTTGTGGGTTGTCAGTGGTTTGATGAGGAGTGTGCTGTATTAGAAGGTGCTTCGGAGGATGTTTGTATGGAAAAGTCTGATACCTTGAAAGACGTTGATACTGCTGTTGTAGAAGAAGGTTGTCCAGCCACGGAAATTGACACTACACCTGGCGTTATAAAAGAACCTGCTATTGCGGAAGAACCCGAAATAAAAATGCCAAAATTATTTAAATGTGCTAATCTGGAGGCTGCTGTGCGGGAAGCAATTAACAAGCCGACAGGAGAAATAACAGTTACTGATTTAAAATCTCTTACTGAGTTATTCTTGTGGGGGTGGAATACTACTACTATAGATTTAAGTGGTTTAGAGCATGCTGTCAATCTGACTAAATTAACGCTTACTGAACCACTTGTTCTTGAAATAACAATAACAAACATGGAAGTTTTAAAAGAATTATCTAATTTGACATCCTTAACTCTTCACCACGCTCAAATTCACGATCTTACTTCGTTGGCAGGGCTAACCAAATTAACATCATTAAATCTTTGTGGTGGTTTTTATCTACCCCAGTGTTGGTGGCCTGCTACTCGTACCTTTAATCAGGTTACTGATATTAGTCCTTTGAGCAATTTAATTAATTTAACAGAATTAGTACTCTCTCGTAATCAAATCACTGATATTAGTCCGTTAACTAATCTAACTAATTTGACTCACTTAAGCCTTTTTGGAAATCAAATCACTGATATTACTCCATTGAGCGAACTAACCAATTTAATATCACTAGATCTTTCTCGTAATCAAATCACTGATATTACTCCATTGAGCGAACTAACCAATTTAACATCGCTGCGTCTATGGGACAATAAAATCACTGTTCTCACCCCTTTGGTAGAACTATCCAATTTTATAGGTTTAACAAAGTCGCATATCCTACCTAACCCAATTGATTTAACTCTTGGTTCGCAAAATATGCGTGCCGTTGAAATCTTACAGGAGAGAGGTATAGATTTAGGTATAAATACCTGTCAGGGTATCTTTCGTTGTGTTAATCTAGAATCTGCTGTGCGGAAAGCAATTGGTAAACCTACCGGAGAAATAACTGCTGCTGACCTGGCGGAAATGACTAGTTTGACCGCTACCGAAAGATGGGCTGTGGTAAGCCTAATTGGCTTGGAGCATGCAACCAATTTAACATCGCTGCATCTCTATACCCTCTATACCTGTTTCTTCTCGGGCAATAAAATCACCAATATTACTCCATTGAGCGAACTAACCAATTTAACATCGCTG
>CAZORZ010000125.1:0-4678 GCA_964582255.1 uncultured Gammaproteobacteria bacterium
CATGTGAACGTGTTGGTGATGGTCTTGTATCAGCGCATATCATTGCACGTGTACATGGCGAAGTAGAAAACATTCTACCAACAGTTGTTGAAGGATAGTTCACTGAAACTAGTTAAATAACTATGCTGATGGATCCTAAGTTGAGTGGCTACTTACGTCGTGTGTTATCTCACGAAATGTCGGCTGTCCAACAATATCTCACTCAATCAACCTTGTGTGAGCTTTGGGGCTTTAATGACGCAGCAATTAAGTTACGTCAAGAATCAGTAGAAGAACTAGAACATGCCCAGCGTTTGACTCGTCAAATGCTGAGCATGGGTTTATTGCCTAATGGTACTCAGTTACCGGCAATTAGTGTGACGCATACTCTAAAAGATATGTTGCTCGCTGATTGGAATTTGGAAGCAGAGGCAATACAGCTTTACAGTGAAGCAAGTCATTATTGCGCGCGTATAGGTAATGAACAGGCATATAACTTGTTTTCGAGCATCTTACAGGAAGAGCAAGCACATCTTGCCAGTCTCGAAATTTGGATAACCGAAATTAATACAATGAAATCACCTAAGATGGAAATGTAATATGTCTAAAAAACCGATACAAGAAGCTATAAATGAATCATGGAAAGTTCAAAAACGTGCACAACAGCTGTCACGTCGATATGACTTTACAGATTACGATAGTTTGCGTGATTTTCTGGATAACTTAGAAGTATTGTCTGAAAAGGAATCATACTATCCTGATCTGACGTTTAGTCGAAGTCATGTCAATGTCTCTATTAAATCACGAGACGACGAGTTGGCTGATGTTGATTTTGAGTTTGCTTTGTTAGTTGATAACTTAGTTGACGCCTAGATAATGTCCAAAAATAAAATAAAATTTGCCATAGCTAACCTAAAAGGCGGTTGTGGGAAATCTACTATAGCGCTTAATTTAGCGGCTGGCTTAAACCGCCGTGGAAAAACAGTTTTATTGGATGCAGACCCGCAAGGAACATTGGAGCACTGGGTCGATAATGAAAATAATGACACGCTCCCTCGGGTTGTGGCAACACATGCTGAACTGGCTAAGAATATTCGATGGGCAAGCAGTACGCACGATTATGTCGTGGTAGACTGCCCTCCTACTTTAGGGGCTGGATACACTGAGACTGCACTAGAAATGGTGAATACCGTATTAATACCTGTTTTGCCATCGCCCCCTGATTTATGGAGCAGTATGCATATGATCAAAGCGGTAGAGCAGGCGCAAATTAAAAACCCAGATTTACGTGCTTTTTTAGTGCTAAATCAGGTAGAGCCTAGAAGTGCATTATCAAATGCAATGCGTCAAGCGCTGGACTCGTGTGAATTACCGGCTTTAGACAATGTCTTAGGGCGACGTGCTGCCTACCGTTGGGCAGCACTTGAGGGTATTAGTGTCTATCAATTCGGCGCTAGTAAAAGCAGTTAGTGACATCGAATCCATTATTGAAGAGGTTTTAAATCATGAGCAAACTTAAAGACAAACTATTGGCCAGTGTTAATAAAGTGGCTAAACCAAAGTCTCCAGCAAAAGAAGTAGGCGCTAATAAAGCAAAAGCGAAGACAAAAAAAGTTAAATCAACAACAGCGACCATCAATACAAAAAAACAGAGCAAAAATAAGCCTGTAGTTGCTAAAAAAGCATCCGTAAAATCAAAAAATAGTGGCAAGAAAGTGTCATCATCAGGTTTTAGTCCTCAGCGCGTTTGGCCTGACTAGCTGTTTTATAAAGGTGAATTTTGGCTATACAATTATCAGATTATCAAGACTTACTGGATGAACTCGGCGATCATGCAGGTGAAGTGCTTGAAGCAACTTGGCAAGACGCCGTACGGGTTTTTAGCCCTCGTGGATTGCAAAGCTACCTTGATGGTGCAGCGGGTCTAAAATCTTTAGGACGTGGCACAGATTTAGTCGTAGCCTTTATAGAGAGTGCTCCATTGGTGGCCAAAGATATTGGTGAGCAGGCGGTTCCTGATTTATTAACTGTTGCCATTAAAATGTATTCTAGAACCAGCTCAGAAGTGTTATCACTGGTTTTTTCTACTGCGCCTACCGCCGCAAATCGCTTAGGTGAAATTGATTTATTTAATTCATATTTAAAGCTATTAGATAATTTAGTCGCCAAAGCACCACGTGCTATACGACCTTTTTTAGAAAACCTTGATGGTCTTTTAGGTCAATTGACTTTAGGCGGATTACGCCGTTGGATCGCTTGGGGCATATCTGCTTACCGTAATGACTTTGAAGCTCAAGCGGCTTATTTCAGTGTCACCAGTGATCAATCAAAAGCCGTTTTATTACAAGAGCAACGGGGCGTATTATTCGTTAATGTACAGCGCCGTTTGAACATGTATTTACGCTCATTATGGGGGCGTGATTTCTTTATCAGACCGACCTCTGGTGACTTTGAAACCCGCGAAGGTTATCGTCCTTATATTGAACACTATTTTATCCATCTACCTGATGCGTTCGATGACTATGTTCCAGACGGAGCAGAAGCAGGTTCGGATGATATTATTTCTGGTATCGACATTTATCGAGCAAGCTCAGCTCATGCTGCGGCGCATATCGTTTTTTCACAATACTCAAAAGATACTGATGAGTTAAGTAATCTTCAGCGCTTAATGATAGGTGTTATTGAAGATGCGCGTGTCGAATCTTTAGCGATACGACAATTCCCAGGGATGAAATCACTTTGGGTTAGTTTGTTGCCTGCCGACGCTGGGCTTAATGAAAGTCTACAGCCCATTTTGGATCGTCTGGCTCGTTCGTTACTTGATGAAGCGTATCAAGATAGCCATCCATTGGTTTCTTATGCTAGAGCGCAAATGGCTTTAGCTAAAGATCGCTTAGATGACCCGACATTATCACGTGAAATAGGTGTAGAGCTCGCAAAACAAGTGATTGAACAAAATATTTTGTTAAATTCAAGAACTGATATTTACAGCAGCCTATACCGTGACGACAATCGTTGCCTATGGCAATCTCCCGATTACGTTGAAGAAGGGCATGAGCTTCTACCAGGTGAAAGCCAGCAAGTTCGTAAATACGTTAGTCTTATGGAAATGGTTAATGCCGTCGAAGTTGAGAATGCAGGGGATGATGCTCAAGAAATTTGGGTATTAGAAACTGAATTATTTCCATACGAAGATGAAGGGAAATCGTACAATGAAATGGAAGGAAAGGAGCCTATTTCTTCGCCAATTCATTATCACGAATGGGATTATCAAACTCAATTAGAACGCCCAAACTGGGTGACGTTACTTGAAAAGCGTCCCAAAATGGGTGATCCAGATGATATTGAAGCCATCTTAGATCGGCATAAGCCATTAGTTCGACGCCTTAAACAACTGATTGAAGCGGTGCAACCTCAAGGTGTTATCCGTCAACGAAAAGTTGAAGATGGTGATGAAATTGACTTAAATGAAGCCATTGGTGCGATGATTGATATCCGCCGTGGAATGCAACCTGATACTAGAATTAGTATCAGAACTACGTTGCAAATACGTGACCTATCAGTATTACTTTTAATTGATTTGTCTGACTCGACTAATGACCCTTTACCTGCTCCAAAATCTAATATCTCATCACTGGCTACGGCAAGTGTTGAGAAAACGATCACTGATGAGGAAGAGGATAAAAAAGATGAAGTAACCATTCTTGATTTATCTCGCGAAGCGGCAACACTCATGGCCGATGCTATGGATAAAATTGGTGACCCATTTGCGATCCATGGTTTTGATTCTAATGGTCGTCACGATGTTGAGTATTACCGATTTAAAGATTTTGACGAAGACTACAATGATGATGTTAAAGGCCATTTAGCAGGCATGACGGGGCAATTATCGACTCGCATGGGCGCAGCTTTACGTCACGCAGGCTCATTGATAGGGCAGCGACCCAGTAGTAAAAAGGTTTTGTTCATACTCACTGATGGAGAGCCAGCGGATAACGATGAACATGATCCTCAGTATCTGCGGTTTGATACTAAAAAAGCAGTCGAAGAATTAGCCAGAGATGGCATTAATACATTTTGTATAACACTTGATCCACATGCTGATGAATATGTTTCACGTATCTTTGGCGCTAAAAACTTTTTAGTCTTAGACCATGTATCAAAGTTACCAGAAAAATTACCAGAGCTGTATTTGTCACTGACTAAATAAAGTCTTTTAAACATAGCTAAGGCTAAATACATTAAATAACGAAGAATATTGAGGAACTATAGATGATTGATAATAGCGAATACATGATAAAGCAGGAACCCTACTACCATAAAATTGGTAAAGAAGTTGAGCGTTACGAGGCTGCTTATTCTGTGCGTATGCCAGTGATGCTAAAAGGTCCAACAGGCTGTGGTAAATCAAGATTCGTAGAATATATGGCTTGGAAATTGCAAAAACCTTTGATTACAGTTGCGTGTAATGAAGATATGACTGCTTCAGATTTGGTTGGCCGTTTCTTGCTTGATGCTAATGGTACAAAATGGCAAGATGGCCCCTTAACCACAGCAGCTCGTATTGGCGCTATTTGCTATCTTGATGAGGTGGTAGAAGCACGCCAAGATACTACCGTAGTTATACATCCGCTGACGGATCATCGTCGCCAATTACCATTGGAAAAGAAAGGTGAGCAAGTGGATGCACATCCCGATT
>CAZORZ010000126.1:0-4673 GCA_964582255.1 uncultured Gammaproteobacteria bacterium
ATTGATTTAGATGGCGATAGCCGTACTGGAAAACCTGACACTGCTGAGAAAATGGAAGGCATTTTAGGGCTTCAATCAGTTTAAATACCCGCTAACGAAGAGCATCAAGTAAGGCTTGCCCCGACACAAGCCTTACTTAAGTTAAGTACTAATCGATAATTTTGTAAGTCGTACTGCAATAAGGGCAGACAGCAGTTCCACCATTTTCCTCGACAGGTATATACACTTTTGGATGTGAATCCCACTGACTAGAGCCTTCTATCGGACAATGGATAGGTAAGTCTTGAGTGGTTACTTGAATCGCCTTTTTAGCATTAGGTGTCGCATAATTTTTTTGATCTAGTGCTGTGTTTGGGTTAACCATAATGTTCTCTTAAATTTCAGTGTTTTTTATTGAGTCACTACTCAGCGAATAATGACTCTTCTTCTAACTGCTCAGGTTTGTGCGAAACTGAGTAATTACCTTATTTATTCACATAAGTCAGCAAATGAAGATACTTTTCATTTTTACCATGAACTAAATCAAAATAATCTGCCTGTAATTGCTTGCTGATAGGGCCTCGCTTGCCTGCACCAATGGGGCGATTATCTAGCTCTCTAATCGGTGTCACTTCTGCTGCTGTGCCGGTAAAAAAGGCTTCATCTGCGATATAAACTTCATCACGCGTAATACGTTTTTCTATCAACTCATAACCACGATCTGCGGCGAGCGAAAAAATTGTTTTACGGGTGATGCCATTAAGTGCTGACGTTACTTCAGGGGTATAGATCACGCCATCTTTAATAATAAATATATTTTCACCACTTCCCTCTGCAACATAACCTTCAGGGTCAAGTAATAGAGCTTCATCATAACCATCTAATAATGCTTCTTGTAACGCCATCATAGAATTAATATATTGACCATTAGCTTTTGCTTTTGTTACTGCGATATTGACATGATGACGCGTGAACGAAGAGGTTTTAACGCGAATACCTTTTTCTAGGTTTTCTGCACCAAGGTAAGCCCCCCACTCCCATGCTGCCACAATGCAATGCACGGTTAAGTTATCTGCACGTAAGCCCATGCCTTCTGAGCCTAAAAATGCCATCGGACGAATATAGGCGCTATCAAGGTTATTTTCTTTGACTGCCGCAATTTGAGCATCATATAATTCTTGATAAGAATATGGGATTTTCATGCCTAAAATCTTACACGAATCGAGTAATCGTTTGGTGTGAGCTTCTAATGCAAATATAGCGGTGCCTTGTTCAGCATGGTAGGCACGCACACCTTCGAAAGCACCCATGCCGTAGTGTAAAGTATGCGTAAGCACATGGACATTAGCCTCGCGCCAAGGCACCATTTCGCCATCAAACCAAATAAAGCCGTCTCTATCAGACATGGACATTGTTTACTCTCCAGAGTTTATCTATTACTTTTTTCTAATTTCTTAATCGCGAATGTTAGCAGTAAACACGTGTTGCCATAGCTGTTTCACTGATGCTATTTGCTCTATTACTTGCTCATCCATGTCTAACACATAATTTTGCTGTAACACTTGTTGATGTAAATAGTGGTGTAAGCTTTGATAGAGGCTGGTGAGCACAGAAAAATCCTGATTCAAGCAGTGGTTTTCCTGTAAATGTTCTATTAAACCGATATTATCAGAATATGCGCACAGTGAGGGTAATTTATTAGCATTTAACAACACAAAATACTGCACTATAAATTCAATATCAATCATCCCTCCCCTGCTATTCTTTATATTAAAGCCCAAATTTTTATTGTTATTAGATTGAGTGGCACGCAGCATCTTTTCTCGCATATCAGCAATCTCACTAGACAAGACATGACGCGTCGTTATGTGACTTAAAATAGAACACTTTATTTGGCTAAATAAAACATCTAGTTTTCTTTCTCCAGCAACGTAACTCGCCCTTACTAATGCTTGATGCTCCCACACCCACGCTTTTTCAGTTTGGTAGGTTTGATAAGAGCTTAACGATGACACCAAAAAACCTGATGCTCCATTTGGCCTTAATCGAGCATCAATCTCATATAGTCGACCACTTGAGGTCATTAAGCTCATTGAAGCGGTGATTTTTTGCGCTAAACGACCAAAAAACTGCACATTATCTATTGTCTTCTTACCATTCGTTTGCTGTTTAGTGCCTTGCGAGTCGTGTAAAAATATTACATCTAAGTCTGAGTTATAGTGCAACTCTCTGCCGCCTAACTTACCATAAGCAACCACTGCAAATCCCGCATCAAAACATTCACCCTTTAATTCATATTGCGGTTGGCCATATTGCTGAATTAATAATTTAATATTTAATTCGTAGCTTGCTTGTAATAATAGTGCTGCTAAATCTGATAAGTATGCGCTGGCTGTTAAAGGTGATATTTTTCCTTCTATTTCATTGAGGGCAATTTGAAATACTTGTTGGCGTTTAAAAACTCTTAATATATCTAGCTCTAGCTCTACATCACCCTCAACTTGCTTTAACTCTTTTAATAGCAATTGAGCCAATCTCTCTTTATCGAAAATGTAATTTTCATCCGCAATTAATACACTCTCAAGCAAGATAGGAAAGCGAATCACTTCTTCAGCAAGCCATTTACTCTTGGCAAATAAATGAATCAATTTTTTAAGTAATGGCTGATGCATAAACATCATTTCTAAATAGACACTACGGCGTGCAATAGATAACAGTAGATTAATTAATAAATCTAATAGCTCTTGGCTATTTTCATACGTGCTTATATGTTCAAGTAGACAAGGCAGTAATTCATTTAGGCGTTGCTTACCTTTTTTCGACATTAATAAAACAATGCGTTCTTTAAAAAATAGCTGCAAATGTTTTGCCGCAGTCTGTACCTGCTCAAGCCCTATCTTGTCGCAATATTCTGACCATTCATTTAAATCATATGACTCAAAATCTATCTCTACATCAGCGGTGTTTATTTCTAAAAATAACTGCGTAAATATTTTATTTACTGTCGCTTGTGCGAGCGATAATTGTTGCATCAAATCATGCCACGAGTTTATCTCAAGCGATATAAGTAAGCGTTCTTGTTTTACATCATCCAACGGTAACAGATGCGTCTGCTGGTCTTGCATCATTTGAATTCTGTTTTCAACTAAACGAAAAAGCAGGTATGAACTTTGCAAATCAGCTAATTCATTATCACTATAAAAGCTGTCATTTTGAGCCAATTCAAACATCTTTAAAATACTGCTCTCTTGCAGTTTTTTATTGCGCCCACCTTGTAAAATTTGCAGTGCTTGAATACAAAATTCGATTTCACGTATTCCACCTGAACATAATTTAATATTGAGTTGTCGGCTCTTTTTCTTAGCCTCATGATCTATTTGCTGCTTTAAACTACCTAAACCAGAAAAAACATTAAAATCATGATATTTTCGATAGACAAACGGAGTGATAATGTCTTGTAAGGCTTGCTTATCAGCCTCGCTCCCAGTCAAAGCTTTCGCCTTAACTAAGGCATAACGCTCCCAATCTCGACCATGACGCTGATAATAATTTTCTAAGCCCGCTAAATTAATCACCACTGGGCCTGAGTCACCCCATGGCCGTAAACGTAAATCGACTCGATAGACAAAGCCATGCTCGGTCACGTCATTAAGTAGCTTGGTGAACAATCGTGCCACTCGGCTATAAAACTCGCGATAACTTAAGCTTCCCACCCCCGATAATTCACCATCATTTGCATACAGATAGATAATATCCACGTCAGATGAAAAATTAAGCTCGCCACCGCCTAACTTACCCATTGCCAACACAATTAACTGCTGAGGATTACCTTCATTATCAAGCGGCATTCCATGCTTATCTGACAATAAGGTGGTGGCTGCCACCAAAGCTGTTTGAATCAACTTTTCGGCTAATTCACTAATCTGTTTTAAAATATCTGCTACTGGCTGGTTTAAACAAACATCATTTAAAATGATTTGAATTAAGCACTGATGACGTTTTTCACGTAAATATTGTTTAATGCTTTTTTCATCAAAAACCAAGTCATCTTTATCTAATTCAATGTGTGAAATCTCAAACGGCTTATTTTGACGCGTTTTCCATTGCATATAGATCTTGGGACTCAAGCTTATTTTCTCAGCCGCATAGATACTTGATAGACATAGTTTATGTAAATAAACCAAGTCTATCTCCTCTAAGCGAAAAGATGCCTTGTTAAAGCTGTCTAATAATTGTGCAAAAGCAAGGGCATGATCCTGCTTTAACTGCTGATTTATAATATTCATTAAGCCCTCAAATTTGCAAATGATAATATTTATCATTTGCATTCGTAATACAAAACATTATGATTCTTTTCTCTTTATAGCAATCGCAAATATTAGACTTTTACTTCGATTAGAAGCAAAAATCATCGCCCTTTTTTCGACTATCTCTACCATCTCTCGGAGATTTATGGCAGCCAAGCATTATTATTATAGCGTTAATTTTATCCCTGCCTGTATTAACAGTCGGTAGCTATATTTTCTCAGAGTCGGGAGACGCTTGGATTCACCTTAAAGAAAACCTTCTCTTTGAGTACATTTCTAATTCATTTATTCTTGTCGTCGGTGTGGCATTTGGCACTCTGCTTATTGGCATTTCAACCGCATGGTTAACCAGTGACTGTCAATTTCCTGGTAAATCTTATTTTGTTT
>CAZORZ010000127.1:0-4667 GCA_964582255.1 uncultured Gammaproteobacteria bacterium
GGCAGCATTATATGTCGTTAGACCGATGCATTGCTGCGATGAAAAGAACAGGGCTGGAAATGTCTTATAAATATAAAGAAACGTCTTTAGGTGGCTTAGCAGTGTTTAACACTGAATGTTAAAACATCAATCTTAAGAAAGCCTGTTAAGCCAAGTTTTTATCTGATTGGTAGCCTTAAAAATATGCGCATAAATTGGATTATTAACATGCAATGACTTATCGCCTATTTCATAATACTCAGCCAAACTTTTTGCACCATCAAAATCAACAAGGGCAAAACGAATAGAATAATCAGTATTAGGAAGTCCAAAATCACTGCCTGGTAGACAAGCAACGCCCGTTTCTTCTAATAATTTTTGGCAAAGCACAACACTCGAATCAATAGCATTATTTAGCAATTTATCAGTATGATTTTTTAAATGACATAACACGTAAAAACCACCCTCAGGCTTAGGGCACATAATATCTAAGTCATTTAACTGTTGGTAAAATGTTTGGGTTACAAAGCGCATGATTTCACGTGTGGCATGAATATATTTTTGCATGTGCTCATCATTCTCAAAGGCTTTAATAGCAGCATACTGAATAGGTGCGCTGACAGAGGTGTATGTTTCACTAGCAAATACCACCATAGCGTCTAATACAAATTGCAGCTCTTTAGGGAAGGCCATAAAGCCTAAGCGCCAGCCACCAGCACCAGCCCATTTACTGATTCCATTACTAATAATAGTGCCTTCAGGATAGTAACGAGCTAATGAGGTATGTTCATTGTTAAAGTTTAGTGCGCTATAAATTTCATCAGACAAAACAATAATTTTATTTTGCCTGACTATTTTGGTGATTTCTAAAAGCTCATGTTCATTAAAACAAGCACCGGACGGATTATTAGGTGAGTTTAAAATTAACAGTTTAGCATTAGGGTTTTGTTGTATAGAAGCGGCTAAGTCTGACGCTTTAAATTTCCAATTATTTTCTGGCGAACAGGGGATCCAATGACATTTTAATCCGCAAAGCTGAGCTTGAGGCTGATAAGAAACCCAACTAGGCGCTGGCAACAAAAGCTCAGTGTTTAGCACTTTTTGCAAAATGAACATTAATTCTTTACTGCCAGGGCCAATAATAATTTGCTCAGCATTAATATTGATGGATTCCGTTTCAGCAAGAAACTTTGATATCGACTGACGTAACTCTAAAAGTCCTTGCACTGCCAAATAATCTTTAATATGGGATGATTCAATTAAGGCGTTTTTCATACAATCAGGGACAGGAAAAGGTGATTGACCTAAGCCCAGACGATACACAGTTTTTCCTTCAGCGATGAGTTTTTTACTGTACTCGTTAATAGCCAGTGTTGCAGATTTTCGAGTTTTCGCTAGATTTGGATTCAGCGTAATGGGGTTTTGTGACTGTTTTAGATCAGGCATAAATTACTCAAAGTCGTTTTATTTCGTTTAATTATGTCCTGTGTCTGTCAAGTCAAAATAAAACACCTAATTATATGTTTAATTAAAATGATGATTTTTTATAGATTTTGTGTGAAACGCCTTAAATTTATATGTTTTAGAAGCTTTAATGCTTAGCCTATAAACATTTAATCTTATTTGAATGAAATTAAGTTGATTAAACTTGTCTGGTTGTTAATAAAAAGATTACTATTGCAATCGTTTCTATAACAGTAGAAACCAATAAAATAACTTAAACATCATTTAAAGAGGATAGACATATGTTGAAAACAAAACTATTAACGTCGGCATCAATTGCTGCGGTTACTTTAATAGCATCATTAGGCAGCGCACCAGCCGTTGCTGCAAATAAATTTATTACCATTGGTACAGGTGGAGTTACGGGTGTTTATTACCCAACAGGTGGCTCTATTTGTCGTTTGGTAAATAAAGGACGTAAATCTCATGGCGTACGTTGTTCTGTTGAATCAACTGGCGGCTCTGTTTACAATATTAATACTATTCGTGGTGGTGATTTAGACATGGGTGTCGCCCAGTCTGATTGGCAATACCATGCATTTCACGGTACCAGCAAGTTTGCAAAACAAGGTCCTTTCAAAGAGTTAAGAGCTGTGTTTTCTGTTCACCCAGAACCATTTACTGTGGTCGCAAGAGCTGACTCAGGCATAAAAAATATTCGAGATCTTAAAGGTAAGCGCGTTAATATTGGTAACCCAGGTTCTGGTCAACGTGGCACCATGGAAGTGTTGATGAAAGCTCTTGGTTGGACTACTAAAGACTTTGCCTTAGCTTCAGAGCTTAAGTCATCTGAGCAATCATCAGCATTATGTGATAATAAAATTGATGCTATGGTCTTTACTGTAGGACATCCGAGTGGATCAATTAAACAAGCAACAACGTCTTGTGATGCGATTCTGGTTAATGTTACTGGCCCAGAAGTTGATAAACTAATCGCTGATAATGATTATTATCGTTCTGCAACAATTCCTGGCGGCATGTATCGTGGTAGTGCAACTGACACTCAAACATTTGGCGTAGGCGCAACATTTGTAAGCTCAACGGCAACTGATGCAGATACTGTTTATCAAGTGGTTAAAGCAGTGTTCGAAAACTTTGATTCTTTCAAAAAATTACACCCTGCATTTGCTAACTTAAAGAAGTCGGAAATGGCTAAAGATGGTTTATCTGCCCCCATTCATGATGGTGCAGCCAAATATTATAAAGAAGCTGGTTTAATGTAATACCGTTTATTTAAGGGGCTTTTAAAGCCCCTTTTTTTATAGTTATTTATTGAATGCCTTTAATCAGGTTAGTGCATAAGTGGTTATAAAAAAAGTTAATAATAAAATATAAAAGGGGTAAATAGTGTCAATAAAAGATAAAGGTATCGATGAGATTTTAGCAGATTCAGATACAGGGGGCCGTGTACCAACCTCCTATTTTTCCGCTAAGTTATTAATTGTAATACCATTCACTTGGTCACTCTTTCAACTTTGGTATGCTTCGCCATTACCTTTTATTTTTAATTTTTGGGTGTTAAATGACACAGAAGCACGTGCTATTCACCTAGCCTTTGCTGTGTTCCTCGCCTTTACCGCTTATCCTACATTTAAGGGATCACCCAGAGATTATATTCCCATTCAGGATTGGATAGCCGCTTTAGTCGGTGCATTTTGTGCGGGCTATATTTATATTTATTATGCCGAATTAGCGGATAGACCTGGGTTACCCACTACTTTTGATTTAGCCGCAGCCATAATTGGAATAGCGTTATTGTTGGAGGCAACCCGTCGCACATTGGGGCCACCTTTGATGGTCGTAGCAGCCATATTTTTACTCTATACCTTTGGCGGACAATTTATGCCCGACGTCATTGCTCATAAAGGAGCAAGTTTAAACAAAGGTATGTCACATTTTTGGTTAACCACTGAAGGTGTCTTTGGTGTTGCTTTAGGTGTTTCAACATCTATGGTGTTTATGTTTGTTTTATTCGGTTCTATGCTAGAAAAAGCAGGGGCTGGTAATTATTTTATAAGAATGGCCTTTTCTTTAATTGGGCATATGCGTGGTGGCCCAGCAAAAGCAGCGGTTGCAGCATCAGCGATGACAGGTATGGTCTCAGGGTCATCCATTGCTAATGTGGTGACAACAGGTACATTTACCATTCCATTAATGAAACAAGTTGGCTTTTCGTCTGAAAAGGCAGGTGCTGTTGAAGTTGCCTCTTCAACCAATGGTCAATTAATGCCGCCAATTATGGGCGCAGCCGCTTTCTTAATGGTCGAATATGTGGGTATCACATACATTGAAGTCATTAAACATGCCTTTTTACCCGCCGTTATTTCTTATATAGCATTAGTGTATATCGTTCATTTAGAAGCTTTAAAAGCAGACATGCAAGGGTTGCCACGACGCTTTCCAACGACATTTATGCAATCGTTAATTTCATTTTTAACCACCATTATTTTGATCATGGTTTTAACCGCCTTTGTTTACTATGGTTTAGGTTGGATAAAAGATGTAGCCGGTGATGCCACCCCTTATGTCGCAGGCAGCATTGGTGTTGTTTTTTATATCGCTTTGGTGAAATACGCGACCACAGTGCCTGATTTAGATACTTCAACACGTTTTGACGAATTACCAATTCCACGCCCAACAGTTATTTCTGGGTTGTATTTTTTATTACCTATTGTGGTTTTAGTCTGGTGCTTAACCGTTGAACGATTATCTCCTGGCTTGTCTGCATTTTGGGCAACCGTGTTTATGATTTTTGTTGTTTTGACCCATAAACAGTTAAAAGCTTATTTTCGTGGCCAAACAGCCAGCATCTCATCTGCTACTAAAGATGGCGTTCATGATTTTGTAGAAGGCATGCTGGCTGGTGCTCGCAATATGATTGGTATCGGTGTGGCGACAGCAGCAGCAGGCATTATTGTCGGCACTGTCACCATTACCGGTATTGGCTTAGTGATGACCGAATTTGTTGAATTTGTGTCTGGTGGCAATGTACTTGTGATGCTGATTTTTACTGCAATTATCAGTTTAATATTAGGTATGGGCTTACCAACCACGGCAAATTATATTGTGGTGTCCACCTTAATGGCGCCTGTTATCGTGAGCTTAGGTGCTGAGAATGGCTTAATTGTGCCACTGATTGCAGTGCATCTATTTGTATTTTACTTTGGTATTTTAGCTGATGATAC
>CAZORZ010000128.1:0-873 GCA_964582255.1 uncultured Gammaproteobacteria bacterium
ATCCCATTGATATGATGGCTAATACCATCAACATTTGAGACCAATCCGTGTGCATGCTAGGCAAACCTTCTGCCAATAAACGCATCATCATAGCAAAGCCTGCAATTTTAGGGACTGTACCGATTAACAATGTCACCGAGGTTGGCGCACCTTCGTACACATCTGGAACCCACATATGAAATGGCACAGCACCAAATTTGAACGCCAAACCAACTACAATAAAAGTCATCGCAAAACTAAAGGCGACCAAATGCTGCCCCGAAAGCGCTTCCGCAGCTACTGCAACTTCTGCGATATTCAAACTGCCTGTTATGCCATAAAGAATAGATATTCCATATAATAAAATACCCGATGCCAAGGCTCCTAACACAAAATATTTCATCGCTGATTCGGCAGACTTAGCTGACTCTCTATTGAGCGCAACCATGGCATATAAAGACAGTGATAATAGCTCTAAACCTAGGTAGATGAGTAAGAAACTCTTAGCAGAGATCATTATCATCATGCCTAAGATGGAAAAAAGTGCGAGCACAAAATATTCGCCCGTATACATTTTTCTATCAGCAATATAATCGCGTGAATAAACTAGAATTAAAAAGCTAATCGCCAATACAGAGAGCTTTAAAGTGACTGCGAGTTGATCCATCGCAAATGTGCCATTAAATGTAGAGCTTCCTACTTCAACATTTAATGTGGCAATAAAGACAACAACAAGAGTTACTAAACTCAAAAACAAAGTAAAACCACGTTTACTTTGTGGTAAAAACAAATCCACGATTAACACCAGACACACCATTGCAAGCATGATGATTTCTGGCATAGCTGGTAAAAATGATGGTGCTGTAAATTCAGTCATAGTGTGTATCTTTTAAT
>CAZORZ010000128.1:883-4664 GCA_964582255.1 uncultured Gammaproteobacteria bacterium
AGTAAGAAATATCTGATTTAAGTTATGAGACTTGATCAGATACGCCTTAAAGTTTACTTGTCATTACGTGTTGCAATAGATTGCTGATGGTGGCGTGCATCACTTCTACTAATGGATCAGGCCATAAACCAAGAGCTAGAATGGCGACTGCAAGAATAGCCAACATAAAAAACTCACGCCTATTAACATCTGTTAAAGCTTTGACATTATCATTTGCTACGGCACCAAAAATAACCCTTTTCACCATCCATAAGGTATAGGCTGCTCCCAAAATTAAGGTAGAGGCCGCTAAAAAGGCAATCCAAAAATTAGCCTTATAACTGGCTAATATCACCATAAATTCACCAACGAAACCTGATGTGCCGGGTAGACCAGCATTCGACATGGCAAAAAATACCATGAAGGTCGCAAAGATTGGCATGGTATTAACCACACCGCCGTAATCGTTTATTTGACGACTGTGCATGCGGTCATACAACACACCGACACTTAAGAACATGGCGGCAGAAATAAAACCATGTGAGATCATTTGTACCATGCCACCTTCAAGTGCTAAAACAGCGCCTTGGATGCCATGATCACCATCTATTATCTTAAAAATAATAAAGAAGCCTAAGGTCACAAAGCCCATATGTGCAATCGAAGAATAAGCGATTAGCTTTTTCATATCTTGCTGCACTAAAGCAACGAAACCGATATAGACAACAGCCGTTAGCGACATGGTAATAATCAACCAATCTAATTCGGCACTGGCATCAGGGGTAATCGGTAAACTAAAACGTAAGAAACCATAGCCACCTATTTTCAACATGATGGCAGCCAGTATCACTGAGCCACCCGTTGGCGCTTCAACGTGTGCATCAGGTAGCCATGTGTGTACAGGCCACATAGGTACCTTAACTGCAAAAGCCATTAAAAATGCCAAGAAGATAAAAATCTGCTCAGTCATCGTCAGTTTGAGCGCATGAAAATCTAAAATGGCGAACGAACCTGTTTTAGAGTACATATAAATTAATGCAACCAACATCAATACTGAGCCGATAAAGGTATATAAGAAGAATTTTAAGGTTGCATAAATTCTATTTGCGCCACCCCAAATACCAATAACAATAAACATAGGTATTAGCATCGCTTCAAAGAAGATGTAGAACAAGATTGAATCAAGTGCAGCAAAGGTACCTATCATGAAACCTTCCATAAATAAGAAGGCTGCAATGTATTGTGCTGGCTTGTATTGAATGACGTCCCAAGCTGAAATGATGACAATAATGGTAATAAAACTGGTTAAGATGATCAGCGGCATCGAAATACCATCAACACCTAAGTGGTAATGAATATTAAATTCTTTAATCCATACATATTTCTCTGAAAACTGCATCAAATATGAAGAGCTATCAAAGCCTGTGTACAAAGGAATGGTGATTGCAAATGTCAGTATGGTGAAGAATAGACCCAGTTTACGGGCACCATCAGCATTTTTATCACCTGCAAATAAGACAATAATAGCGCCAATGATTGGAATCCAAACAGCTAGGCTTAATAAGGGTAAATCTGAAAACATAAATAATATCCAATAATTGCCTGGCGTTAACCTAGCACTGCCCAACCGAGCAATAACAATAGACCAGTCACCATGACAAACGCATAGTGATTTAAATAGCCTGTTTGTACGTGTCGAACCGTACTTGAGAACCAACCAACAACTTTAGCCGAGCCATTAACCACTAGACCGTCAATTAATAGCGAGTCACCGATGCGCCATAACAGCATACCAATAGCTCGGCTACCACGCGCGAAAACGACATCGTTAAACTTGTCAAAATAGTATTTTTCTTCAAGTGTTTTATGCACAAATGACAATTTTTTTGCTGCAATGTCGGCAATGTGTGGTTTTTTCATATAGATAAACCACGCCATAAAAATACCTGCGAAGGATAGCCAAACAGCCATGCCACCAAAGCCATGCAATACAAAGCCAAAAGCACTGGTGAACGACTCACCTACCTTGGCAACAACATCATGTTCGGGCAACACAAAAATAACGCCATCAAAGAAACCTTGGAATAAGGTGCCATCAATGACCAACCAACCCAAGATTGCAGAAGGAATCGCCAGCAACAACAACGGTACGGTGACAATCGGTGGCGTTTCATGCAAATGATCTTTGGTCTGTTGATCCATCCGTTCTTTGCCATGAAAAACCAAAAAGAACATACGGAACGAGTAAAAAGCCGTTATAAAAACACCCAGAACAACTAACACAAAGGCAAAGCTTGCACCCGGTATAGTTGAATGACGAACCGCTTCGATAATCGCATCTTTTGAAAAGTAGCCTGAAAAACCCGGAAAGCCAATTAACGATAAGGAACCAATTAATGAGACCCAATAGGTAATAGGCATATATTTCTTTAAGCCACCCATTTTGCGCATATCTTGTTGATGGTGCAACGCGATAATGACTGAACCTGCCGCCAAAAATAATAACGCTTTAAAGAAAGCATGAGTCATCAGATGAAAAATAGCCGCAGAATAGGCCGACACACCTAATGCCACAGTCATATAACCAAGCTGAGATAAAGTCGAGTAAGCCACAACACGTTTAATATCATGTTGCACAATCGCAATCAGTCCCATGGAAAATGACGTAATCGCACCGATAATCAATACAAAAGATAAGGCTACTTCAGAAAGCTCAAACAATGGAGACATTCTAGCAACCATGAAGATACCTGCTGTTACCATTGTTGCCGCATGTATTAAGGCTGAAATAGGTGTAGGCCCTTCCATTGAATCGGGTAACCAAACATGTAATGGCACTTGAGCTGACTTACCCATTGCACCAATAAATAACAAGATACAGGTCACCGTAATCACCGACCACTCAACGCCAC
Organism: uncultured Gammaproteobacteria bacterium; assembly: GCA_964582255.1. Lineage (GTDB taxonomy): Bacteria > Pseudomonadota > Gammaproteobacteria > CAYZQE01. The sequence continues at coordinate 3,775 of CAZORZ010000128.1, forward strand.
TGAATATTTCCATCTTCGATTCAGCTAATACACTCGCCTGTGCGAATACTTCAGCATAATCTAATGTGCCTGTGTACATATAAATACTGGCAATACCCAGTAAGAAACCAAAATCACCCACTCTATTTACTAAAAATGCCTTCATGTTGGCAAAAATAGCGGTTGGTTTTGTATGCCAAAAGCCAATCAATAAATACGATACTAAGCCGACTGCTTCCCAACCAAAGAACAGCTGTAAAAAGTTATTAGACATAACCAGTATTAACATCGAAAAGGTAAACAACGATATATAACTAAAGAAACGCTGATAACTTGGGTCATCTTTCATGTAACCAATGGTGTAAATATGCACCATCAAAGAAACACTGGTGACCACAACCATCATTAACGCACTGAGTGAATCGATTAAAAAACCAATTTCAAAGCGCATACCGTCACTAACCATCCAGGTATAAACTGTGTCGTTATAAACAGCAACATTATCAAAGACAATGCCCTTTAACACATAGAGCGCTAATACTAACGATGTTGCGACACCTAAACTTGTCACCCAATGTGACGCAGTGCGCCCAATGTATTTACCGAAAAAACCAGCAATAAGAGCACCGAATAGTGGTGCCAGCGGAATGGCTAAATAAAGTGATTCCATATCTAATTAACCTCTCATGCTGTCGATATCTTCGACATTTATTGATTGTTTATTGCGGAACAGTACAACTAATATAGCAAGGCCTATAGCGGCTTCAGCCGCAGCGACTGTTAAGATAAAGAAGACAAAAACCTGCCCTGCTAAATCATTTAGGTAATGAGAAAATGCAAGAAAGTTTAAATTAACCGCTAACAGTATCAACTCGATCGACATCAATAATATAATGATGTTTTTACGGTTA
>CAZORZ010000129.1:0-4663 GCA_964582255.1 uncultured Gammaproteobacteria bacterium
TTTGCCGTGATGATTCATCATTATGGTTTAAGGAAGAATATGGACTTTATATTTTCGGGCATGGTAGATGATGCTAAAACAGTCGTGTTAGGTGAATGTGATGGCGATTATTTAGATCTTAAAGATGACAAAGATAAAAGCTTATTGAGCATTAAATGTTCTGGTGAAAAAAGTACAAATGCCGCTTTAATTGCTATGTTGACGGAAAGTTACGTGCAGTTTTCGGGGCAAGCCTTCACCAAAGTATTGCTACCCTTAATGCGCGATAACAATGTGATGATCAACCCTGATCGGCCGTTGGTTATTTATAACAGTATGAGCTTAACGCTTGATACACTTGAGCTTGATGACGTATCACTTGAATTTGCATCAAGCACCTTAATAGTGGATGGAAAACGCGGTAATGTGACGCTTAACTATGTATTAAAAAGTGATGAAAAAACCGTTGGAAAAGGCCAAAAAACCATGATGTTGAGTGGTTTGCGTGAATATGATGCAGAAAAAATGGATGGTGTAGTGGCTTTTTATAATGAGCGCAAAGCAACTTTAGGTTAGATTCTTTTACTGATATGACTGATTCGTTATGGTTTCCGTATACTCAAATGCAGGGTGTTATCCCCTTTTTTGAGGTAGAAGATGCGCAAGGCGTTTACCTAAAATTAACAGATGGGCGAGAGCTTATCGACACCACGTCATCATGGTGGTGCATGATACATGGTTATAAACATCCTGAAATGAATGCGGCGATGATTGCTCAGATCGAAAAATTTTCTCATGTGATGATGGGTGGTTTACAGCACCAACCGGCTATGCACTTAGCGGATAAGCTTGTTGAAATCTCGCCTAATGGATTAAATCATGTGTTTTTTAGCGACAGCGGCTCAGTGGGAGTTGAAGTTGCATTAAAAATGGCGGTTCAGTTTTGGCACAACACAGGCGAAACAGCCAAGTCAAAAATTCTCGCGTTTAAAAATGCGTACCACGGCGATACCAGTGGTTGCATGTCGGTGAGTGACCCTGATGACATGCACCAACTGTTTGCAGGGTTAATGCCTAAACACTTTTTTGCCGATGCACCTTCGTTTGGTATGGATGCTACGCAAGAGCAAATCGTACAAGACTTAAGCGCCGATAAAGTAAGCTCTGCACGCTCCATCTTAGAGCAAAACCACGAACAAATTGCGGCCATGATTATCGAGCCATTACTGCAAGCAGCAGGAGGCTTTAATATGTACGCGCCTGCTTATTTAGATGCGTTGCACGCCTTATCTGATGAATTTAATGTATTGCTCATTTTTGATGAGGTTGCCACAGGTTTTGGTCGTACGGGAACATTCTTTGCGACAGACCAATGCAATATTAGCCCTGATATTATGGTGTTAAGCAAAGGCTTAACCGGCGGTTATGTTGGGCAGGCCGCTACGATGACTAATGATCGTGTTTATAATGCTTTTTTAGCCGATGAAAAAGGTAAGGCCTTTATGCATGGGCCTACATTTATGGCTAATCCATTGGCTTGTGCCGCAGCTATTGCCAGTATTCAACTATTTATAAAAGAAAACTATTTGGCTAAGGTTAAGCAAATAGAAGACGAATTTAAAGCGATATTTTCACAAGTATCATCACCGTTAATTAAGGCTTTACACATTCAAGGTGCGACCGCTATTTTTGAGTTGACCACCAGTGAATATGGCAATGAGCTACGATATTTTGCGGCAGAGCGAGGTGTGTGGATGCGCCCATATCTACACTATTTGTACATCATGCCACCATTAATTATCGAAAAACACCACATACAAACCATTGCCGATGTGATTCAGCAATGGCTCGACACTAAAAATTAAGCTAAAAAAAACAAGTATAAGACATAATTTATGGACGTATCTCACCTATTAGATTCACTCAACGAACAGCAGCGCTTAGCAGTTAGTGCTGAGGCTCATCCTTTATTGATATTGGCAGGCGCAGGCAGTGGTAAAACGCGTGTGCTGACGCATCGCATCGCGTGGGTTTGTGAGGTGATGGGGCATTCGCCTTTTAGCGTGTTGGCCGTGACCTTTACGAACAAAGCCGCCGCAGAAATGCGCGGTCGGGTTGAAACTATGTTGGGCATATCGGCTACTGCCATGTGGGTCGGCACCTTTCATGGCTTAAATCATCGTTTGCTACGCACGCACTGGCAAGAAGCTAATTTGCCGCAATCGTTTCAAATTATTGACAGTGATGATCAGCTACGCATTATTAAGCGCGCGCATAAACAGCTTGATTTAGACGATAGTCGTTGGCCGCCTAAGCAAGCTCAGTGGTATATAAATAGTCAAAAAGATGAAGGCATTCGCGCGGTTAATATCGACCCAGGTAATGACCCTATTGAGCAGCAAATGCTTGAAGTTTATAAATTGTATGAAGCCATGTGCCAAAAAGCAGGCGTGGTTGATTTTGCCGAGCTATTATTGCGTGGTTTAGAGCTTATTCGCGACAATCAAAGCATAAGGGAACATTATCAACGCCGTTTCCAACATATTTTGGTTGACGAGTTTCAAGACACCAATGCCATTCAGTATGGCTGGCTGCGCCTATTAGCAGGCTCACACACGCCTACCTTTGTGGTGGGCGATGACGATCAGTCAATTTATGGTTGGCGTGGTGCAAAAATTGAAAATATTCAAAACTTTGAAAACGATTTTAAAGGCACACAGGTCATTCGTTTAGAGCAAAATTATCGCTCAACAGCGAATATTCTTAATGCCGCTAATGCCTTAATTAAAAACAATACAGGCCGTTTAGGTAAGAACCTTTGGACAGATGATAAAGAAGGCGAGCTGATAACGTACTATCAAGCCTATAACGAAAAAGACGAGGCTCGATTTGTGCTCGATCGCATTCAGCAGTGGGTGGATCAAGGTGGTGAACGCAAACAAGTGGCTATTTTGTATCGCTCTAACGCCCAGTCACGTCAGTTTGAAGAGCAATTATTGGCTCGTGGTATGCCTTATCGGGTGTATGGCGGCTTACGCTTTTTTGATCGTGCTGAAGTGAAAGACGCTCTGGCGTATTGCCGCATGATTAGTAATCCTGATGGCGATCATTCCTTTGAACGTACAGTGAATCATCCGCCGCGAGCGATAGGATTAAAGTCAGTAGAAGTGATTCGAGCGTATGCGCGCGCTAAAGATTTATCACTATGGCAAGCAGCCATAGAAATAGTGAAAAGTAATGACTTAACACCTCGTGCCAGAACATCACTGGCGGGTTATATTCAACTGGTCGATGATTTGAAAACAGCATCAACCGAATTGCCAATGGATGAGTTGGTTGAAATAGCCATAGAGCATGCAGGATTAAAAGAACATTTTGCCAAAGATAAAAGTGAAAAAGGGCAATCACGCGTCGAAAACTTACAAGAGTTAGTGGGGGCGGCCAAAAGTTTTGTCAATGAAGCACCAGCTCAAGACGTTGAGATGTCTGAGCTGGATGCCTTTTTAGCCCATGCGGCCTTAGAGGCAGGTGAAGGACAAGCCGATGAATGGGATGACTGTGTGCAATTAATGACCTTGCATTCGGTCAAGGGCTTGGAGTTTCCATTAGTCTTTATGGTGGGCATGGAAGAAGGGCTGTTTCCGCATCAACGCTCATGTGAAGACGCTAATCAGCTCGAAGAAGAGCGCCGCCTGTGCTATGTAGGCATTACCCGAGCGCGAGAACAGTTAGTGGTGAGCAGTGCAGAAGTGAGGCGTTTATACGGCAGTGATAATTACAATCGCGTCTCTCGTTTTATCAAAGAAATCCCTTCTGAACTCATGGTTGAAGTGCGCCCAAAGGCGCAAATAACACAGGCTGTCAATCATCAGCCCCAGTTTAGAGCATCTGTGGTGACTGAAGAAACAGGCTTTAGAATTGGGCAAAGTGTCAGTCACAAAAAATTTGGTGTTGGCTTGATCTTAGCGTTAGAAGGTCAAGGGCCGCAGGCACGTATTCAAGTCAATTTTGAGCAAGCAGGTAGTAAATGGTTGGTCATGCAATATGCCAATTTAGCAGCAGTTTAGACATTAAAAAGCGTTATAAAAACTGAATTGGCTCAAATTGGCTCGAGTTTTTACCTTGAATGCCAAACCAATATTTTTCTAAGCTGCTGTACATTTGTCTGAAATCGACATGATGTTTGAGATCATTGTTTTCTAGATCATGCAACGAAGGCTGTTGACCATATAAGCCGCCTTTGACCTTTCCACCGATGACAAAATGTGGTGCAGCTGTGCCATGATCGGTGCCTTTACTGCCATTTTCGCTAACTCTGCGCCCAAATTCGGAATAGGTCATGATTAACACGCTATCCCATAGCCCTAATTGCTTCATTGTTTTTTCAAAGGCGGCAACACCATCCGCGAATTTTTTAAGCAGCATTTTATGGGTATTAAGTTGTGCGCCATGAGTATCAAAACTACCAAGGCTAAGCTTAATAACCGGCACGTCAGAACCGCTAGCAATGATTTGTGCTGCTAGTTTCATGTCATTGGCGAAATCGTGCTTAGGGAAATTTTGCGCACCTACTAAAGGCTTAAGTTTTTGTTTAAAGTATTGGTTAGATTGATCCAGTAATTGTTGCACGTCTAATACGTGCTGTAGTGCTGGACTGATGTTGCTTTGCTTTTTTTTATTGGCC
>CAZORZ010000130.1:0-4656 GCA_964582255.1 uncultured Gammaproteobacteria bacterium
ACTGCACAAAATCAAAAATTAAATCTGTGCTTAAAAACACGACAAAAGTTACCACCATAATAAGGAACAAACGCGATACAATTTGCGCCGACAGAAATTCAAAAATAGTCAAAGGCGTTGCTTTTAAGCGTTTAAGAACACCATTTTTACGATAACGGACAATGACATAACCTATGCCAAACAGTGCATTAAACATCATATTCATGCCAAGTACGCCTGGCATTAACCAGTCGATATATCTTACTTCACTGCCTTTTACTGACTCTTTTTGATATGTTTTTTGCGCGGTTGTGCTTAACAGCTTCTGCATAAAATAGCCCTTATCTGACGTGCTGTTTACCCAATAGCGTTGCTGTTCAAAATCAACCAATAGATCCAATTGGTGACGCTCTATTTTAGCGATAGCCTCTTGTTTACGCTCATACTTAATCAATTGCACATATTGTAAATGCTGTAATGAATTTTCTGTTTTGGGTAATTCACCAACATAAGCCAACTTATAGGTAGCAGGTGGGTTGCCTGAAAAGGCGAAGGCAAAACCAAAAATTATGGCTAGTGGAAAAACAAAGTTCCAAGCTAGCGCTGCTTTATCTCGCATAAACTCTTTGTTACGCGCTACCACAACAGACCAAAATCGAGTCATCATGGTCTTAGCTCCTGTCCTGTTAGTTTTAGGAACAAATCATCCAGCGTTGCTTCACGAATACGCAAATCGTTTAATGAGACTCCATGGCTTACAAGCTGATTAATCGTGCGTTCAACATTTTGAGTTAAAAGCTCTGTCATCTCACCTGCAATTCGCACATTCAGGTTTAATAAAGCATCATCATTCAAATCAATGCTTGGCAGACTCATAATCACCTCATTAAAATGTTCTTTTAATAAAGCCTTAGGTGTGCCACGACTAATCACTTGTCCATGATCCATAATAACCAATTCATCACACAGCTCAAATGCTTCTTCCATATAGTGAGTGGTGAGTAAAATAGTTTTACCTTGGTGTTTTATTGTCTTAATCAACGCCCAAAAATTTCTGCGTGATTGTGGGTCTAAACCCGTTGTTGGCTCATCTAAAAACAAAATATCAGGGTTATTGATGAGTGCGATAGCAAATAACAGCCTTTGTCTCTGCCCTCCTGATAACTTTTTGTTGTCTTGTTCTAAAAACTCCGATAAGGCGCAGGTCTGTATTAATTCATCTAAATCGCAAGCATTATCATAAAGCCCTGCGAATAAAGTTAAGGTTTCCTTAACCGTAATATATTCTTGTAAAGCAGTGGCTTGGAACATAATACCGGCCTGATGGCGAAACAAATCACCCTGCTCTTCACCTTTATACATCACCGTGCCTTGATCTGCTTTTTTAATGCCTTCCAAAATCTCAATCGTGGTTGTTTTACCTGCACCATTTGGCCCAAGCAAACCCAAACATTGTCCTGCAATCATGTCTAAACTGACATCATTAACAGCCGTCAACTGACCAAAATGCTTATGTAAATTTCGAGCTTGAAGTAAAGGTGTCATATTTTTTGTTTTATAATTATTAAGTATTTTTCTATAAAATCACTATAATCGCCACACAATTTTATAGGTGTATCATGCTTTTTTCAGATAAACAGAAGTCAGTCACGCAATCTTGCGTTGTTTCGGGTGACAAAGACTACTGGGTAGTGGGCTCAGAAGGCAGTAAATTACGTCCCAGCAATTGGCCAGAGCGCATTGCCTCAACCTTTATTCAAATGGAAGAGTTTGCCGCGCGCAAAAAATTAGTGAGTGAATGCGTCTCTTTAAAAAATGTTAATGATCGCTCTTGCTTGATGGTGCGTAAAAAGTTTCAACAGGGCTGTGGCGCTGGTTGGGATTACATTGAAAGTTTTGCTCAATCTAACACCCTCAGCATTATAGATAATCATGGCAAACACTATGAATTTAAAGATGCTAATAAAGCCGCATGTTCTGCGCTACAAGAAGCCCTAAAAGACTAAATTATGTTTGCTAAAAAAAGATTACCACTGATTAACTCCATTTTAATGTCTGCACTGATGGTGTTCATCATGACGGCTATTATCACCTACATTAATACTGGCTATGACATGGCGTTTTATACTCGTTGGGCGAATGCTTTTATCCTTGCTTGGCCTGCGGCATTTATCATTATTTTAGTTATGGGTAAGCGCGTGCAAAAAATTTCTGCGAGCCTATGCTCTAAAGATTAATGTTAACGTAACTCTTTAGGCAAGGAAAAAGTCACTTCTTCTTCAAAGCCTAAAGCTTCGACCTTATCCACTCCAAATTTTTTCAGATAGACGATCACTTCTTGCACTAAAAGCTCAGGCGCAGAGGCTCCAGCACTGACACCAACTGACTGCTTGCCTTTAATCCACTCATCTTTAATGTCATCAGCACTATCTATTAAATAGCCATCTATTTGATTGTTAACTGCTATTTCACGCAAGCGATTAGAGTTAGAACTGTTGGTTGATCCAACCACTAAAATCACATCACATTTTTTGGTTAATTCTTTGAGCGCATCTTGCCTATTTTGAGTGGCATAACAAATATCATTTTTGCGCGGCCCTTCGATCTTGGGAAATCGCTCTCTAAGAGCATCAATCACTAAACTGGTATCATCCATAGACAGTGTTGTTTGAGTGACAAAATAAAGCTCATTAGGGTTAATTATATTCAGCTCTTTAACGTCATCAACCGATTCGACAAGATAAATAGCACCACCATTACTATCATCATACTGCCCCATCGTACCTTCGACTTCGGGATGACCTTTATGCCCTATCAAAATAGTTTCGAAGCCTTTTAAACTGTATTTTGCCACTTCAAGGTGTACTTTTGTCACTAAGGGACAAGTGGCATCAAACACTTTTAAGCCACGCCTTGCTGCTTCTTGTTTAACCGCTTTAGACACTCCGTGCGCACTAAAGATAACGGCCTTATCATCAGGTACTTGGTCTAATTCATCGACAAAAATAGCGCCTTTATTTTTTAAATCATTCACTACAAATTTATTGTGCACCACTTCGTGACGCACATAGATTGGCGCACCTAATAGGTCAATGGCACTTTCTACAATATCAATCGCGCGATCTACGCCCGCACAAAAACCACGAGGGTTTGCTAAAAAAATCTCCATTTAATTTAACGTCACTGGCGTATTATCTATTTTCACAATCTTCACCTTATAGCGAACAATCTGACCTGCTAAAGGGTGGTTTAGATCAACCTTGACCACCTCATCATCAAAACTCAATATCGTACCAGGCACAAATTCATCACTAGGCGTTGAAAATTCAAGAATCAAGCCTTCTTGTAGCTCAATATTGACATCAAACTCACTGCGTTGCATATCGACAATCAGTGTTTCATCAATAAAACCGAAGGCTAGATCAGGATTAATATCTATGGTTTGCTCATCGCCTTCAGCAAGGTCGATTAACGCAAACTCTAAGCCTTGTGCCAATTCACCGCTGCCCAATTGAACCACTAAAGGCTCCTCATCAAAGGTATCCTCTAAAATTGTGCCTTCAGGCACGCCCAACTGATGGTGCAGTGTCACCTTACTGTGGCTATGAATTTTCAATATTTCGTTACTCATGGCTTTTTCTCATCTTTATTTTCGCCTAAAAACAAATCAGCTGAAATTAATAAAACCGCACCAACCGTGATGGCCATATCAGCCACATTAAATGTAGGCCAGGGATAAGTCCCTAACCAAATTTGAATGAAATCAATCACATAACCTAAAGCAACACGATCAATCAAATTACCGATTGCACCGCCTATTATCAAACTTAGGGCGATAGCCGTGTATTTGTGCTGCGGCTCTAGTCTGCTTAACCAAATAAATAAAACAATACTGATAATGGTGGTTAAGCCTGCCAAAAACCAACGCTGCCAACCACCTTGATCGGCCAAAAAGCTAAATGCCGCACCTTCATTATAAGCAAGATACCAATCAAAATATGGCATTACTGGTGTAAGCTGATGAAATTCTAGTTGCGTGTTAGCGATCCATTTTGTGGCTTGGTCTAACACCACAATCAAGATACTTATCCAGAGAATTTTAGGATACATATGAACCTTAAGCATATTGACGTGTTTCACCATCACCATCTATGTTGTCAATGCAACGCCCACATAATGTCTCGTGCTCTTTATGAGCACCAACATCAGGCATATAATGCCAACAGCGTTCACACTTCTCATCATCACTGACACTCACATTGACTGTAAATTGATTATCATCCTTGGCATCTGCTAATACTGATAAATTAGCTTCAGAGGTAATGAGAACAAAACGTAGCTCATCTTCAATCACATTAATTTTATCAAACATCGCCTGACTACAAGAGACATCGACTTTCGCCTGTAAACTAGAGCCGACTTTTTTATCTTTACGCAGCAACTCTATTTCTTTAGAGACTTCAGTTCTAATCAACAATAAACTCTGCCAAGTTGCATCATCAACAGGACTCTCTTTCGCATCAACCAAACCGTCATACCATGTACTCACAAACACATCTAAAGGTGCATGCTCACCAGGCAAAGAATCCCAAAGTTCATCTGCGGTAAAGCTTAAGATTGGCGCTATCCAACGCACCATCGCTTCAATAATATGATACATAGCCGATTGGCACGAAC
>CAZORZ010000131.1:0-4622 GCA_964582255.1 uncultured Gammaproteobacteria bacterium
TTATTATGTGTGAACGATAAAATTAAATTTTCGCGTTTAATTATTCTTGGACTATATCATTGTTGAACCTTTTGACAAGACGCTAATTATAATTGCTCTTTCTTGCTTAATGTATGTTTGGATGCCTGATTAGACGAAACAGAGCTGCTTATAAAATGACTTTGCTACCTTTGGGTGAAAGTGGCCTGATTTCGTTGAAATACTGCTTGATATCGCACTATTATAGGTATTTTCTATCTTATTCTTGCCTGTTTTTAACTTAATTTTCCTATCGTTACCGTTTCGTGAAAAGGCTTCATATTGAAACAAACATTGGTGAATTGATGGTTTCATGTTCTAATTCTGCGCCATGAAATTACCTATCATTAATTCAATCGAGCTGTTTATTGGTTTGCGTTATACGCGAGCCAAACGCCGAAATCATTTTATCTCCTTTATTTCCTTGATCTCTATGCTAGGTGTTGGTCTTGGCGTGATGGCGTTGATTGTTGTGCTGTCGGTGATGAATGGTTTTGAAAATCAATTAAGAGAGCGAATATTAGGCATGGTGTCTCATATTACGGTGTCTAGTTATGATAATAAATTGAGTGACTGGCCTGCGTTAGCTCAAAAAATTAAGCAGAATGATGCCGTTGTTGGTTTTGCGCCGTATGTTGAGGCGGAAGCCATGTTATCTAACAAAAGCTCGGTGAGTGGTGCCATTATTCGCGGCATAAACCCACAATTTGAAAATTCGGTATCTGAAATTTATCAACACATGGTGATAGGTGAATTATCCAGTTTAACAGAAGGTGATTTTGGCATTGTATTAGGCTCTGGTTTGGCGGATTCACTCGATGTTATTGTCGGTGACCGCGTGACCATGATAACGCCACAGTCAACGGTTTCTCCTGTTGGTATATTGCCTCGGTTAAGGCGCTTTACGGTGACGGGAATATTTGAAATTGGCGTCTATGAGTATGATAAGGCAACTGCCATTGTGCATACTCAGGATGCCAGTAATCTATTTCGTTTTAAAGGCGATGTCAGTGGCTTGCGTCTTAAACTAAAAGATATGGATAGTGCGCCACAAGTGCGCTATGACCTGCGTAATGAATTAGGTGTGGATTTTTGGGTGTCGGATTGGACCACCAGACACAGTAATTATTTTAAAGCGATACAGACTGAAAAAACAGTGATGTTTATCATTTTGTCTTTAATCGTAGCGGTGGCAGCCTTTAATATAGTCTCAACCCTCGTTATGGTGGTGACGGATAAACAAGCAGATATTGCTATCTTAAGAACATTAGGTATGTCGCCTCGATCTATCTTAGCTATTTTTATGATTCAGGGCATTGTGATCGGTGTTATCGGTACTATAATCGGCGTTGTTCTGGGGGTGTTAATTTCTTTAAATATTGAAACTATTATCCCTGCCTTAGAGCAATTTTTTCAGACTCAGTTTTTACCTAAAGGGGTTTACCCGATTACTGATCTCCCGTCAGATATGGAATGGAACGATGTCATTAGTATCGCGGTATTGTCATTTTCTATGTCTGTTTTAGCTACTTTTTACCCTGCACTTAAGGCAGGACACACCGATCCTGCTGAGGCATTACGCTATGAGTAACGATGAATTGGTGGTGTTGCATGCTAAGTCAATAAGTAAGTCGTTTAATCAAGGTGATTTGTCTGTCGATGTTTTAAAGGATATTAATTTATTGGTTAAGGCCTCTGAAACTCATGCCATTATGGGTACATCTGGTTCTGGTAAAAGTACCCTGATGCATCTTTTGGGTGGTTTGGATAAAAGTAATTCTGGCGATGTAATTATTTGTGAGCAAGTTGTGAGTCAGTTGAATGCGAAGCAAATGGGTTTAGTGCGTAATAAACATCTTGGATTTATGTATCAATTCCATCATCTATTACCTGAGTTTAATGCTCTAGAGAATATTGCGATGCCTTTATTTATTCGAGGTATGGATTCTGATGAGGCGTTGGGTTTGGCGCATAACATGCTCCAAAGTGTCGGTTTGGCTAAAAGAGAACAGCATAAACCCGGCGAGCTGTCTGGTGGCGAGCGTCAACGCATTGCACTGGCAAGGGCCTTAGTAACAGAGCCAGATTGTGTGTTAGCAGATGAACCGACTGGTAATTTAGATCAAAAAACTGCTGCTCAGGTGATGGATATTATGATGGAATTAAATGAGCGCATTAAAACGGCATTAATTATCGTCACCCATGATCCGTTAATGGCTCAACGAATGAATCATCAATGGTTGTTAGAGGACTCTACGTTAAGAAGCGTTTCTTAACTACGTCCTAGATAGTCTTCTATAGTATTGATGACCAAATCATCAATGCTTTCTTCAAACACATCGATGTCCTTGCCGTACTTTTTTAAAAACACACGTGCTTGGCGTGAATCTAATTTTTTTTGTTGGATGAAGTATTCGATATGAGGTTTATGTATGTCGGTGAGAACTTGTATCGACCATACGCAGAGCTCATTATTGGTCTGATTAACTTTTAGAGACATAAAATCACAAAAACCATCAATCAACTTATCGCCGTTTGCGCCTAAACAGCCTGCTTCCACATAGTAGATAACAGTTAGTGCGCTCGGTTTTAAAGCTGCTGTGTTTGACATGATGTTTAATCAGTTTAAAAAAATAAATAGATGATAGTAAGTGAGCCTGTTGAGAGCAGTAGTAATAAGCCAAAAATGGCTGTAGACCGATTCATACGCTGATTTTCATCAATTTCATCAATGGCTTTTTTCATATCGTCGAGTGTTTTTTTATTCGACGTTTCACGAACTTTCTGTTCGATAATTTGTTTTACTTGTTGCTCTGTTTGCATAATATTACACTTTTAATCGACATGTCTTTTCTGGCGTTGGATAAGTTGTCTCCAAATTTGATAGCGCCAAAAAAATTGCACAAAACCATAACCTAAAATAGCCGCGATCGAGCCAACAATAAAGCAACCTAATAAAAACGGCTGCCAAACATGGATCAAACCATGTAACAACCAATGAATAGAGAGTTCAAAATTAAAATTCCCCGTTTCAATATTTAGTACGTAAGCGCCTACACGATAGCAAAAGTAGAAAATTGGAGGAATAGTGATAGGATTTGATATCCAAACTAAAGGGATGGCAATAAGGATGTTGACACGAAATAAAATAGCCAGTAACGCAGCAATAAACATTTGGAACGGCAGAGGGATAAACGCAGAAAATAAACCAACAGCAACCGCTCCAGAGCATGATCGGCGGTTAATGTGCCACAAGGATGGGTCATGCAGCATATCACCAAACACGCCGACGACTTTACTTTTCAAAATGCTGTCGGGGTGGGGTAAAAATTTTTTAATTATTTTTTTCGGCATAACCTTGTTTAACGACGATTTTGGCTTTTATTATGGTCTGATTAAGCCTTTATGATCCAATCCAGCATTGCTGCTTTTGTAGTATCTTATTTTAGCGTATTTCATGCGCCGCGCATGGATTTATTTTGGTGTTCTTATCTGCCAATTTTATTACTGCTTATTTATTTTAGTAAAAGCCATCACAGAACAATTTATGTCGGCGTGTTTTTCTTTGTGTGGACTCAAGGCGCAGTGCAATTGCAAATAGAGTCTCAATATAATTTAGAGAAAAAGGCGACTGTGACGTTAGAGTTAGAAATAACGCAAATACCGCAAGTAAAATCTCGTTCTATAAGTTTCATAGCCACGCCGATTCGCATTATTGAGACAAATGTGGATTTTGATTTTATGCGCCTTAAAAAAATTAAATTAAATTGGTATCAGGCTGATAAATCGTTAAAAGGAGGGCAGCTATGGCGTATGCAAATACGTCTTCAACCTCCTCATGGATACCAAAATGGTGTCGGTTTTGACTATGAACGCTGGATGTTTGCTGAGAGTATTTCCGCAACAGGTTATGTGCTTAATAAATATAAACCACAAATGTTAGGCGTAAAGAATAATGATGTTATTTTGCAAGCTCGAACCTGGTTAGCGCAAAAAATACAAAACAACGCGAATGGACTTACGAATCTAGCCTTGTTTCAAACACTATCTATGGGCGATAAATCACTGTTAGAACCCACTCTAAATCAACTGTTTATTGATACAGGAACGGCTCATTTATTGGTTATCTCAGGCTTGCACGTTGGTTTGTTATCAATGATGTTTTATTTTTTAGCATCACGGCTGTGGTTGTTACTTAATAAGCGCTTTAAAACGCGATTAAATCAAAGTGATTTTTCCATCATAATTGGGTGGCTTTCAGCATTTATATATTCCGCACTGGCAGGGTTTAGCTTACCGACTGTGCGTGCTCTAATTATGCTCTCATTGGTCTTTATTACGTTATTAAAGCGACAAAACAATTCGTTTTTAAATGCTTTTAGTACGGCAATAATTGTGGTGTTGTTACTGATGCCCTTATCTTTATTGTCATTTTCATTTTGGTTATCGTTTTTGGCGGTGCTGCTTATTTTGTTAAGCCAGTATCGACTAAGATCATACTCTAAAATCCAAGGTTTGCTCATGTTGCAACTTATGTTTGCACTTTTGTTCATTCCTTTGAATGCGGTTATTTTTAACCAGCTTATTATGGCCAGTTTTTTTGC
>CAZORZ010000132.1:0-2579 GCA_964582255.1 uncultured Gammaproteobacteria bacterium
TTGGTTGCCTAATTTTTCCCAGAAACTATTTAGAAAATCAGTATCCTCTTTTTGTAGTAGATGCTGATAAATATTCCCTTCTCTTATGTTTACAAGCGCCATATCTTTAACATCATCGGTATAAATTAATCCTTGAGTTGCAAATTCTGTAATTACTGCCAAACATTTTTTATGCCTATTTTTTAAATAATGATGTTTTTCATTAAGGACAAATTGTTTTAACAGCATGGCCTTTTTTTGAATCGGAATAGTATGGTTAGCAACTTTTAAAATTTGATTTTCAATCAATTTAGATTCTAAGAAAACAAAAATAGCTTGGCCTGCCAACAATGACAAAATCAATATAAAACCACCTATGATTTTAAATTTAACTGAAAAGCGTGCTAAAAAATGATGTATATGTTTTTAATTATTTCTGTTTATATAAATTATCACCTTAACCATCGGCCAGTTTAAGGTATTCTTTAATGCTTTAAATCCTATTTTTGTAGCATATGAGCGAAAAAAAACAACTTAAATTGATCATCCCAGAGTGGATCATTAGCGTAAATTCCGACTTTGATGTGTTAACTCAGCATGGCATCGTGTTAGAAAATAATCTAATTAAAAGCATTTTGCCTATTGAATCTATTAATCGCAGCGATTATCACGACATCATTGAATTACCACAGCAAGCTTTACTTCCTGGGTTTATCAATACTCATAACCATTGTGGTATGAGCTTAATGCGTGGCGTTGCTGATGACTTAGCGCTCATGGATTGGCTTAACAAACATATCTGGCCCATAGAATCACAACACGTAAACCAACAATTTGTAAAAGATGGCACTGAATTATCTATTGCTGAAATGATTCGATCCGGCACTACGTGTATGAATGATATGTATTTTTTCCCCGATATCACTGGCAAAACATGTCAAGAGCTTGGCTTTAGAGCCACGGTTGGGCTCATCGTTTTAGATTTCCCAACTATTTGGGCTAAGGATGCTGATGAGTATCTCCATAAAGGCTTGGAAACTAACGATCTGTTTAAAGAATTTAACTTAGTTCAAGCAGCGTTGGCACCTCATGCCCCTTACACTGTCTCTAATGCCCCACTAGAAAAAATTGCCATGTACAGCAGTGAACTGGATATGCGCGTGCATATGCACATCCACGAAACAGAATTTGAAGTAAATGAAGCCATTAAAAGCACGGGGAAACGCCCCTTAGAAAGGCTTGACCAAATAGGCTTAGTGAATGACAACTTAATTGCCGTTCATATGACGGATTTAACTCTAAATGAGATTGAACGCTTAGCAGAAACAGGTGTTCATATAGCCCATTGCCCTGAATCTAATTTAAAATTAGCCAGTGGCTTTTGCCCCATCTCTTTATTAGATGATGCCGGTATTAACCTATCTTTAGGCACCGATGGTGCGGCCAGCAACAACGACTTAGATTTACTTAGTGAAGCGCGTACCGCCGCTTTATTAGCCAAGGGCGTTTCTCAAGACGCTTCCAGTATCAATGCGCAAAAAATCATTCAAATGCTCACTATTAATGGTGCAAAAACATTAGGCCTTGATGACCAAATAGGCTCTGTCGAAGTCGGCAAAAAAGCTGATTTAATTGCTATTGATCTATCCGACATCAATACCACACCAGTGTATGACCCTATATCGCAAATCGCTTATGCGGCTAATAGCCGCCAAGTCAGTCATGTATGGATAGATGGCGTGCTTAAATTAAAACACGGCGATTTTGTCGATATGGATATAGAATCGATTAAAAATAAAGCCTATCATTGGCGCAATAAAATTAAGCCACAATAAACCCATGCCTAAAACCAATGTAGACCCAGCTGAAATTGACAAATTTCAAGCCATCGCCAGCCGTTGGTGGGATCCCGAAAGTGAATTTAAACCACTGCACGATATTAATCCCTTACGCGTGGCTTATATCGAAGAAAAATGCGGTGGACTAGACGGCAAAAAAATACTCGATATTGGCTGTGGTGGTGGCATCTTAGCTGAAGCTTTAGCTGCAAAAGGAGCCATTGTTACAGGCATAGACTTAGCTGAAAAATCACTCAATATAGCTAAGCTGCATTTACATGAATCAGACGTTGAGGTTGACTACCAATTCATTAGCGCCGAAGACATGGCAGCACAACATACTGGTGAATTTGACGTGGTTGCCTGCTTAGAAATGTTAGAGCATGTGCCAGATCCATCATCTATTATTCAATCAGCCCAACAGTTAGTCACAGACACTGGGCATGTATTCTTCTCTACTTTAAATCGTAATGCAAAATCATTTTTAATGGCGATTGTGGGGGCTGAATACATTATGAACATGCTGCCTAAAGGCACACATCAATATCAAAACTTCATTAAGCCTTCAGAATTATGCCGCGCAGCACGTAAAAGCGGTCTTGAAATAAAAGACGTGAGTGGTATGACTTATAATCCCATCACTAAAATTTACAAGGTGAATAATGACGTTGACGTGAACTATTTAGTCCATGCACAAAAACTGTGATTAAAGCTGTTTTGTTTGACCTTGATGGCACACTCGTCGATACCGCACCCGATATG
>CAZORZ010000132.1:2589-4594 GCA_964582255.1 uncultured Gammaproteobacteria bacterium
CCGCAGCCTTAAATCGGCTTTTAGTTGAAGAAGGCCATCATGAACTGTCCCTTGCCAGCATTCGCCCCCACGTCTCAAAAGGCGGATTAGCACTCATTCAATTAGGCTTTTCGCCGCATGTCACTGAGGCTGAAATTGAGCCGTTAAGACAGCGTTTCCTACAAAGTTACCTCAATAATATTGCCGAACACAGCAGCCTGTTTGATGGTTTTGAAGAAACCTTACAATGTTTAGAAGATAACAACATTATTTGGGGTGTGGTGACTAATAAACCACATTTTTTAACCGTACCCTTAATGCAGCAACTGAATTTAGATCAGCGTTGTGCCAGCATCATTTCTGGTGACAGCACGGCTGAGCGAAAACCTCATCCATTACCCGTGCAAACTGCCGCTAAAGAAATCGGCATAAGCTGTGATGAATGTTTATACGTGGGCGATGACCCCAGAGATATACAGGCAGGAAATGCCGCTAATATGACCACCATGATAGCCAGTTATGGTTACATTTTCGAGCAAACAGATTTCGCCACTTGGCAAGCCGATACGTTGATTGATAAACCCATCGAACTACTTACTTATTTGAATTTACAGCCATGATAACGACTCAATTCCCCAGCACATTAAACTTAAGCCAAGATGCACTAGATGGACATGTCATTCTCATTACTGGTGCAAATGGTGGTTTTGGCTCTGCCCTTGCTAGGGCTTATGCCAAACGTGGCGCGACTATTATTTTGCTCGATAAACAAATTAAATCTTTAGAAAGTTTATATGATGAAATTGAGGCAGATGGCGGCGCTCAACCAGCCATCTACCCCATGGACTTATCGGGCGCAACAGCCTCTGACTATGATGAACTAGCAGCAAATATTGACAAAGAATTTGGTCGCCTTGATGGCTTATTACACTGCGCTGCAATGATAGGCACGCCTACTCCATTCGAACAAAGTGATATAGAAACTTGGTACAAGGTGATGCAAGTTAACCTCAATGGGCCTTATATGCTGACACGCATGTGCATACCCCTGTTAAAAAAATCAGCGTTTGGCCGCTTAGTTTTTTCAATTGATAGTAAAAATGGTGCTTATTGGGATGCCTATGGCGTTAGTAAATCTGCGCTCATTGGATTAACTCAACAATTAGCCAAAGAATACGAAGACAGCAAACTAAAGGTAAACGCGGTAAATCCTGGTCAAACTAAAACCCATTTACATATGTCTGCCTACCCTGCTGGTGATTACGATCATCTGTACGAGATGGATGAACACATTGAACACTATGTCTATTTGATGTCTAAAAATATAACGGAAAACGGTGTTTTATTTAATAAGGTAAAAGACTCACAGCCTGTTTAACACCAATTATTAGCATAGTTAAAAGAAATCTTAGCCTTGCGCTAAATTGGTCTATATAAGAGATAAATATCCTTATAAAAACCAATATCATGACATCTACCAACAACCTTGATTTATACGCCAAAGAAGCATGGTCTAACAACTTAAAAAAAAACCTCTCTTTAGCTTATGGTAACGCTGTCGCTAATGATCTATTTAATCAATATCAGAGCATATTTGATTATTTAATGATTGCTTCAGTGGAACGCGCCTGCATTGATATTAAAGGACTTGAGCTGTGTAAAAAAACCCAGCTTTCAACACTGTTTGAAGAGACAGACGACAGTGATAATTCACTCATTTTATTAAATATTTACGCCCAAAATAATGCCGTAGAATTATCTGATTCATTGGCAATCTTACAATCAATGGGGCTTAGAGTATTAATCGAAAAACCGAAACAAATCCGTTTGAATGATAAAACGTACTGGATTCATCGTTATCAAGCGACTCATACTCAAAGCAATGCTCCTTTAACAGCAAGCTTTAAGCAAAATTTCGATCAGCTTTATCACCTATGTTGGCAACAAAGCTATGCCATTGATGCCTTTAACCAATTGCTGTTTAGCGCTCAACTCAATGCTCAAGAAATTCAATTATTCCGCGCTT
>CAZORZ010000133.1:0-4582 GCA_964582255.1 uncultured Gammaproteobacteria bacterium
TAAACGAGTTCGTTCACTCTCGTCTTCAATTTTTACCGAGATACCAATCATTGAAGCGTTGGGCATATACACTAAATATCGCGATGGTACAGAAATACTGGTCGTTAGCCGCGCGCCTTTGGTGCCTAATGGGTCTTTAACAACTTGCACTAAAAGTACTTGGCCTTCATGCAATAATTCATTGATGGCAGGCGCTTCATCCGCATCTTTTTTTACATCTGAATCAATGTCTGACACATGTAAAAATCCTGCCTTTTCTAAACCACAATCTATAAATGCCGCTTCCATGCCTGGTAACACTCGGTTAACCTTGCCTTTATAAATATTGCCAACAATACCTCTATTGCGTTTACGCTCGATACTGACTTCTTGCAAAGCGCCGTTTTCTACGATAGCCACACGTGTTTCTTGTGGCGTGACATTGATTAATATTTCTTCACTGTGTGTTAGTAAGCTTGGTTTTGATACAGTGTTAGACATGCATTCTCCTCGAAATATTAATGAAGCAACACTAAATGTAATGTTACGTTTATAGAAAAACTATTGTTATTTTAGTTCTATTTTTCTATCTAAATTTATTTTTAATTTCAACCTTCACGATGATAAGGATGGCCTTTATACACGCTATACGCCCGATAAAGTTGCTCAACTAACACCACTCTCGCCAAACCATGCGGCATGGTCATTTTTCCTAACGAGATAAACTGGTGAGATGCTTTTTTAGCATCATTAGCAAGACCATCAGGGCCTCCCAATAAAAAGCTAACCTGGTTGGTTTCAAGCATCCATTTTTCAAGCTGTGCAGCCCATTCTTTGGTGCTCCACTGCTTACCTTTTTCATCGAGTGAGACAATAATGCCTTGAGCTGGCAAACATTGCTGTTGCTTTTGCCATTCAGCCATTTGTAGCTTTGCAATGTGTTTGTTGTTTTTACGAGGTGCTACGGCAATTTCATGTAGCTGAATCGCCATTTCACGTGGCATTCTTTTTTGGTATTCGGCAAAAGCATCATTGACCCATTTAGGCATTTTTTGCCCAACAGCAATAATGTTTAACTTCACCTTAAACCCTAGAAGCTCTCAGAATAAATCTAGCCACGGGCAGAGCTCCATAGCTCTTCTAACTGATAATGTTCACGGGTTTGTTGAGTCATAACATGCACCACCACATCACCTAAATCGACTAACACCCATTGAGCATCGGCCTCTCCTTCCATACTTAACACGGTGCACCCTGATTTTTTAACGTCATCAACTATACATTGTGCTATAGATTTAACATGGCGCGTTGACGAACCAGTAACGAATATCATGCGATCGGTAAAGGTCGCATTGCCTTTAACATCAAGCTCTACTATGTCTTTGCCTTTGAGATCTTCAGCACTGGTTGTGGCCTGTTGTGACAGGGTTGTTACATTACAATCGGACATTAATTTTCAAAGCTCGCATACAAATGATTAGATTGGATAAATTCTACCACAGGCTGAGCTAAATATTGTGATACTGACTGCTGTTTACTGAGTTTTTCTCTCAGTTGAGTGGAGCTACAGGGCACAGGGCTCACATTTAAAAAATAAAGCCCACCTATTGGTTTTTTTATTAGCTCAGAAACCTTACTGACACGATACTGATCAAATTGGTTTTGGGTACACACTTGGTCTGCTCGTTGACAGACCACAATGTGACAATAGTCAAACAAACGATCAGCTTGTTTCCACTGATGCAGATTATTAAAGGCATCAGTACCGACAATTAACACTCGACTTGGCTCCTCATCTTGCTGCAAAAATCGTAATGTATCAATCATATAGGACGACCCACCACGATCAACTTCACAGCTATTTATGTGAAATTGATCGTGGCCTTTAAGCGCTAATTTAAGCATCGACACTCGATGTTCCACAGAGACTAAAGGTGATTGACGATGAACCGGGGTATGGCACGGCATGAACTCTACTCGCTCAAGTTTCAAACACTGCAAAACATCTTGGGCGATGGATAAGTGCCCTTGATGAATTGGGTTAAATGTACCGCCTAATAATCCAATCATGTTGAGGTAAATTAACTGCGGATATGACCATCGCCAAAAACGATGTATTTTTGGCTGGTTAAGCCTTCTAAACCGACGGGACCACGCACATGAATTTTATCGGTGCTGATACCAATCTCAGCACCCAAGCCATATTCAAAACCATCGGCAAATCCCGTTGAGCTATTTACCATCACTGAGCTTGAATCAACTCGGCTTAAAAATTCGCGTGCTTTGGTGTAATTTTCGGTCACAATACTATCCGTATGATGTGAGCCATGATGATTGATATGTTCAATGGCTTCATCCATACCTTTTACCTGCTTAATAGATAAAATGGGTGCAAGATATTCAGTATCCCAATCGTCATCAGATGCTGATTTTATGAGCCTGGACTGCGCCATAGTTTTTGTACAACCACGTAACTCAACGCCTTTTTCAAGAAATTTATTAATTAGCTCAGGCATCACTTTTTGAGCTACATCGTCTGCAACTAACAAGGTTTCCATCGCATTACAAACGCCATAACGACGTGTTTTTGAGTTATAAGCAATATCAATGGCTTTTTCTATATCGGCTTGATCGTCTATATAGACATGACAAATACCATCTAAGTGTTTAATCACTGGTACGCGCGAATCATTCGCCACACGTTCTGTTAAGCTTTTTCCTCCGCGTGGAATTAACACATCAATGTAATCTCTCATAATTAACATTTGCGACACGACTTCACGGTCAATGGTGTCAATCACTTGTACCACATGCTCATTGATGCCCGATGTATTTAAGCCTATTTTTATACACTTTGCTATCGCTTGATTAGAATTCAACGCCTCTTTGCCGCCACGTAAAATACTCGCATTTCCTGATTTAAGACAAAGTGCAGCAGCATCAACAGTAACATTTGGGCGTGATTCATAAATGATGCCTATCACTCCTAAAGGCACTCTCATTTTGCCAAGTTGTATCCCTGACGGCAGCATTTTCATATCTTGAATTTCGCCCACAGGATCGGGAAGTGTCATTATCTGCCTTAATCCTTCGATCATTGCATCAATACGTGTGTCATCAAGGGCTAAACGGTCTAGCAAAGCATCATCTAAACCATTACTTTTTCCAGCTGCTAAATCCAGTTCATTAGCCGCTTTAATATTCTCTTTTTGCTCGTTCAAGGCTGTCGCAATAGCCTCAAGCGCATTATTTTTTTGAACTGTACTGGCTTGTGCAATAAAACCAGATGCTTGTCTGGCTTGCTGCCCCAATTGCTGCATTGTGTCGGCAATATTATTGTTACTCATATTTTTAATCCACTAAAGTTATTCACTAATTCTAACAATTCTAACCCTTGTTCGTCAGCTGACTTAGGCTTTAATTTTACATAACTAGGGTGATTAGTTTGCTGACCTTTTTCAATTCGATCGATCATCGCGCATTGCTGTATTAAATCATTAATATGCTGCACGCTTAATCGGTTGGCCGCCTGTAAATACATACGCTTTTTAGAATCCCAAACTCGAAGCTGCAACCATAACTTGGCGAGTTTTTGTGCATCATTCACCACATGTTTAACCCGACTAACAATATCAAGGCTGCTCTTCAAAACATTTAACAAGGTCAAGCTTGCGACACCTTCAGCACGCTGATTATTTAATATTTTAAGCGCACGTTTATGGTCACCACTTAAACAGCAGTCAGCAAGATCATATTGCGAAAAACGAGCCTGATGCGCTGCACTGGTCGCTACATTTTCTAACGACAGTTGATCACTCGCAGGAAATAGTAACATCAGTTTTTCTAGCTCCTGATCGGCTGCCAATAAATTACCCTCGGTACGATCCGCCAAAAAACGAGCTGCATCAGGCGACAAATTAAGTGTTTTCTGTTGCGCTCGTTGACTAATCCAAGCGGTTAGTTGGTTTGCATAAACAGGTTTTAATTCAATCAATGCTCCTGCCTGCTTAACTTTTTTACACCATGCACTATTTTTTGTTTTGCTATCAAGTTTAGGCATCACCAACAGAACAACTTCATCAGGATTAGTTTTTTCACATAACTCTGTGATTCCTTTAGCCCCTGCAACGCCAGGCTTGGATGAATAAAACTGATAAATCTTTAATGTTTGCAGAGAAAACAAAGACATCGTTGATGAGCTTGATTGTTCTGCCCAATCAAACCCCTGCTCAACATAAAGTGTTTGAATATCCTCAAACCCTGCCGACCTAAAAGCTTTGCGTGTTGCATCTAAATAATCGCGTATGAATAAAGGCTCATCGCTAGAGACTAAAAAAATACTGTTATTTTTCTGAGGAGAAAGAAAATCGGGTGACACTATATGCTTCGTTACTGTTTATCAAAAACATATGCTAACGGTTTAACATTTGATTTAATAGATGATTGTCTGATTTAAGCTATATTTAGAGTGATATTTAAGATGGCATAATATTATTTATATTTTTCGTAGTTATTATTCCTTTTTATAATAGTTGGTATGATGCACTGAGAGAAGTGTACCCCAAATATCGGACACATCACTAAGAACTATTTTCACACATTA
>CAZORZ010000134.1:0-4580 GCA_964582255.1 uncultured Gammaproteobacteria bacterium
ATAGCCGTGATATTTGGAGCTATATCTCCGTTGGTTATTTCAAACAAAAAACCATCGCTGGCGAAGTTGGCTCTTCAACCATGCCGCACAAAGTAAATCCGATTGATTTTGAAAATGCTGAGGGTAACTTTGGGCTTGCTAATGCACTATTAACTCATCTTGCACAAAAGCTACCGATCTCTCGCTTACAAAGAGACTTAACTGATTCGACGGTATTAAGAAACTTAGGCGTGGGCATTGGTCATATGGCCATAGCATTTAACTCTCTAAAGCGTGGCATCAATAAACTAGAAACGAATGCAAGCGCAATGGATGCAGACCTAGACACCAATTGGGAAGTATTAGCAGAGCCTATTCAAACCGTTATGCGACGTTATGGTATTGAGAAGCCTTATGAGAAATTAAAAGAATTAACACGAGGCCAGCGTGTGAACCAAAAAATCATGCAAGAATTTGTGAGCACTTTAAACATTCCAGAAGAAGCGAAACAACAGCTAATGGCTATGACACCGCATAACTATATCGGTAATGCTATCGAACAAGCTAAAAATATTTAAACAATGGATAGCATGACGCTTCAAAATCTCGATATTGATGATTTTTTAGCCCATTACTGGCAACAAAAACCTTTACTTATTCGTCAGGCTTTTGCCAACTTTAAAACCGTCATTAGCCCAGAAGAGTTAGCAGGTCTTGCCTGCGATGAAGATGTGTTCTCGCGTCTATTATTAGAGCAAGGTGGTGCAAAGGCATGGCAGTTAATCAATGGGCCGTTTAAGGAAGAAGATTTTTTAAACCTGCCAGAAACACATTATTCATTATTAGTCTCAGAATGCGAAAAATGGTTGCCTGAGCTGACTGACATAGTCGATCAATTTCATTTTTTACCGCAATGGCGCATTGATGATTTAATGATTAGCTATGCGCCAAAACAGGGTTCTGTGGGCGCTCATGTAGACCAATACGATGTCTTTTTATTGCAAGCACACGGCCAAAGACATTGGCATATTCAGTCCCCCGATAGTTTAGACCCAACCCTTGTTGATGGCTTAGATATTGCATTGCTAAAGAATTTTAAACACGATGAAGATTGGGTGTTAAACCCTGGGGATATGCTCTATTTACCTGCGGGTGTGCCGCATCATGGCATTGCACTTGATCCTTGCATGACCTATTCCATCGGCTTTAGAGCGCCCTCTAGCAAAGAAATATTAGAAGGCGTTATCGACACGCTGAGCCATACTCATCAAATTAATGACAGTACACGTTATACCGACCCACAATTAGACACTAAACGTCATCCCAGCGAAATCACCTGTGCTGATATTAATCAGGTACAACAGCTCATTAACCAAGCTGCAAACAGTGCTAAACATCTGTTACCACAGATTAGCGGCGAACTCATGACTAAAAAATCATTAGATTTAGACCTCGCCTGTAATGTGGCATTTGATACCACGCCCAACACTGAATTAGAGCGTCACCCTGATGCCTTACTGGCTTATCATTTGGCGGACGATGAGCTGTTATTCTTTTGCAACGGGCATTGTCATCACTTAAAAAGTGATTTATTAGATACGGTTCAATTTATCTGCGAACAGCGCCATTTTATAGTAGAGCAACTGCCTAATAACCATTTTCAAAACAGCCAAACTTTGCTTGATAACTTAGTTCGTCAATCGCTGCTGTTAATTACCTAAAATTTAATTATTAAATAATGACAATCAGCTATCAACACACCACATGGCAGCAACATCAACAACATATAATGAGCGTACGCAACACTGTCTTTATTAATGAGCAAAACGTACCCGTAGAGTTAGAAATAGATGAACATGACCCTGATTGCTTGCATCTTTTAGCCCATGACAACGACAAAGCCATTGGCACAGCTCGACTATTAGACGATGGCCATATCGGACGCATGTGTGTTTTAAAAGAATACCGCTTGCAAGGTGTGGCTACTGAAATGTTGCTGATGCTCATCACCCATGCTTTTAACAATGGCATAAAAAGTCTAAAACTTAATGCACAACTGAGCGCTATTCCTTTTTACGAAAAAACTGGCTTTAAAGTCGATTCAGATGTGTTTTTAGATGCCAATATTGAACATAAATCCATGCACATAAACCTCACCTAATGCAAGCTGTCTTAGGTGAAAACCTCCTCACCATAGAGCTAGATAGCAAAGCCTTGTGCCAAGAGGTGGTGTTAAGTTTAATCAGTCAAGCCACAAAAAATATTTCGTTATTTACCCAAACATTAGAATATTCTTTATATCATCAAAATGCCTTGTGCCAAGCAGTAAGCCAATTAGTGCGGCGTAACCGCCAAGCCCAAGTGCGTATTATTTGTAATGACAGCAGACACAGCATTCAACATAACCACTGCCTCATCAATGTGGCACAAAGCTACCCGTCCTTTGTCGAGATTCGACAGCCCAGCACTCAAGAAATCAGCCCGTTTTTACAGTCTTGGTGCATTATTGACGATGTGGGTTATTGCCATATTAAAAATCTTGAACGCTTTCAAGGCACAGCCTGTTTTAACAACCGTCTTGTTGTTAAGGAGTCTTTAGATTTCTTTAACCGTACATGGGAGAATAGTGTGCTTGACCAACAAACAAGGCGCTTAAGTCTCTAATGCACATCGTCATTTTAATCATTATTCTCGGCATTCTTATTCTTGGCCCACAATATTGGGTTAAGACCGTGTTGAATAAATATCATCAAGATGAAGAGCCTAACTTTGAGGGCACAGGTGGCGAGCTTGCCGAACATATCTTAAAGCTATACCAGTTAAATGATGTCACGGTAGAAACGACTGAATTCGGTGACCATTACGACCCCATGAGTAAAACAGTGCGCTTAACCGAGGATAAATTTAATGGTAAAACGCTCACCTCTATCACCGTAGCGGCTCATGAATGTGGTCATGCCATTCAGCACCATAATAAAGAAACTCTTTTTATGTTACGCACGAAACTGGCAGGCACAGCCAACATTGCCGCTAAAATCGGCTCTTTTTTACTGTTTAGCGCACCGATTTTAGCCTTAGTAACACGCGCACCATCAGTCGCCATATTGAATATTACAGGGGCTTTTTTAGTACTTGGTTTTGGTATCGCACTGCATCTTATCACCTTGCCTGTTGAGCTTGATGCCAGCTTTAATAAGGCTTTACCACTTTTAGAAAAGGGCTACGTCAGCCCACTACAGCTCGTGGCTGCACGTAAAATATTAAAAGCGGCAGCACTGACCTACGTTGCCGCCTCAATGAGCAGTTTATTAAATTTTTGGCGTTGGCTACGCGTGTTAAGACGTTAAGCCTTATTAAGTAGGCTCTCACATGGACACCACCTGTTTGCCAAGTAGACATATAGACAAAAACAAAGAATCGGTTGCATTCTTACACCTTGGCTATGGTATCTGTGAGCGGTTTCATAAAACGATTCTGAATGAGTTTTATTCCCTAGGGCACAAGTCAGATCACATTTAGGAAGAAACTGTATGCTTTAATGGAAGAGCTTCAAAAGATATGGGCTACTAGATGAATTATTATAACAATGAGCGAACTCATCAAGGCAAGAAATTCTGTGGACGAACTCCATTGGATACTTTGCTGGATAGTAAATCAATTGGGCAGAAAAAAGTCTAGCTCAAATCTAATCTCCAAACTAAAGCTTAGTATTAAACTACTAAAATAGGTCGGGCAATTTTCAGTGCCAATTAACCCCTAAAGTGGATCAGTTTTACATGCTTATTAACGATTGAAGCATAAAAGACCGTCGATAAAAAAAGAAACTATTCGCTAAGTGAGGCTGTCAGGAAAGGCAGATTGCGCCTGAACTAATACAGATTAGTTTCCTTTAACTCCAGGTAAACAGGGTATCGTTATTTTCAGGTAAGGGCTTAGGTCGATCGATGCCGTAGCCCTGAGCATAATCAACGCCTATTTTTTCTAACACCGCCATAATGTCGTCGTCTTCTACAAATTCTGCAATTGTTTTTAAATCTAACACATTGCCAACATTATGAATTGCTTCTACCATCGCTCTATCAATCGGATCTCTGGTAATATCTCTTACAAAAACCCCATCGATTTTTAAATAATCTACGGGCATATTTTTTAAGTATGCAAACGAGCTTAAACCACTACCGAAATCATCAAGTGCAAAACCACAGCCAATTTCTTTTAGTTCATCAATGAAATTTTGAGCCATTTTTAGATTTGATATGGCTGCAGTTTCGGTGATTTCAAAACTCACATGCTGTGGTTTAAATTTACTTTCAGCCAACCACGTTTTAATATCTTTTAACAAAAGTGGGTCTGCTATGGTTTGACCCGATAAATTAATGGCAAAAATCTCATTGTCATTAATGGTCCAATATTGATCCATCCAATCAAAGGTATGCTTAATAACCCAACGATCAATTTTAGACATCATTTGATAACGCTCTGCCGAAGGAATAAAGGCACCAGGAGGAATAATTTGGCCTTTTTCATCAATCATTCTTAATAAAATTTCGTAATGAATAACACCTTGTCTATCCTGAATTGGCACAATAGGCTGATAAAAC
>CAZORZ010000135.1:0-4579 GCA_964582255.1 uncultured Gammaproteobacteria bacterium
CTCTCACATATCATTCAAATTTAAGGAGATAGTTATCGTTTAAGAGAAAAGAAACAAGTAGGCTTATATTAATCAAGTGGTTCATTTTACGACTGTTGTTGATACTTGAATTCAGGTTATTTAAAACACTAGCATCAACTGTTACTATTTTGTTATTTTTTATAGCTGTTATTCCTGTGGTTAATGCAGAAGAGTATTTTTTCAAAAAACGCATACTTTCAAAAAGAACTGAAGCAATTTCATTTGAAGGCTTAGGTAATAACACTCAGGCTAAACAGAGTTTAACGCTATTTGTAACTGACTATTCAGCTCATCCTTTAGCAGAAGATGCTAGAGCCTTAATTCAACAGTTGCCTTAATCTTCTTCTCTAAACAGATCATTAATAAAAGAGATAGCCGAGCTATCTCTTTTAAATAATAAACCACTATAGTGGTTTAGCCCGTATTCCTCATTCCTGATGCTATGGCATTGATTGAACTGAGTAAGGCATCCTTCCATTGATTGTTATCAGGGTTATCATCATTAACTAGTTTAGAACGATATTTTGATAATAGATCAATTTGAATATAACCTAAAGGATCTAGGTAGGGGGCTCTACGATTAAGCGAAACGGATAATATCGGATCGTTTTCTAGCAGGTTTTGAATATTTGCGATATCTAACACATACTTAATTGTCTGCTTGTTTTCATCCTCTATCATCGAAAAAACAAGCTTTGATAAGGTTTTATCCTGGCACAGTGCGGCGTATTGTTTAGCCGTTGTCATGTCTGATTTAAACAGTGCCATTTGAGAGTTTGAAATTATTGAATTGAAAAAAGGCCATTTTAAATTCATCTCACGTAACGCGTCGATGCCCTTAGGTGTTTTTTCACTCCATTTTTTAAAAGCATAACCAAAACCGTACCATGCAGGTAAAGTATGACGTGATTGCGCCCAACCAAATACCCAGGGAATTGCTCTAACAGATGCTTTAGAGGCATCACCTTTTTTACGGTGTGATGGGCGAGAGCCAATATTCATTAGGCCAATCTCGCTCACAGGCGTTGCATCATAGAAATAATCAAAAAAACCAGGTGTATTATCGGTGAGTTCACGATAGGTTTCTTCAGATAAATCCGAAAGCTCCTGCATAATTGGATAGTACTGATCAAAGTCTGATTTACACTCTTTTACCATACATAGGCTTGCTTTCATTAAGCCAGTAACACCTAAAGCAATTTCGTAGCCAGCTGTTTCAACATTATTGTACTTATTAGAAAGCACTTCGCCTTGTTCGGTAAATTTAATTTGCCCAAAAACAGTGTTAGGTGGCTGAGACAAAATAGAGTCATGGGTAGGGCCACCACCTCGTCCAATAGTGCCGCCTCTACCGTGGAACATTCGACACTCAACATGATGCTTTTTAGTAATGTCGATGACTTTTAATTGTGCCTGATACAGTCCCCAAGCAGAGGATAGAAAGCCACCATCTTTACACGAGTCGGAATAACCGAGCATGACTTCTTGTAAGTTTGAATGACTGTGCAATAGCTTTTTGTAGGTTGGGTTAGCTAGTAAGGTGTCTAATACCTCATAGATATGACCTAAATCTTCAATGGTTTCGAATAATGGCGAGATCTGTATAAAATTAAACCATTGATCTTTGTTTTTCCCCACTAAACCAACCAAATAGCCTAAAAACATGACTTCCATTATGTGACTGGCAGAGTGGGTCATCGAGATAACATAAGAGCCAAAACAATCAGTGCTAATTTCTTCACGCATGGATTTCATGACTTGAAAAACTTGATAAGTTTCCAATGTTTGAGTGCTTAAATCAACATCCTCAAAAGATGGTTTCATGCCAGACTCTATTAAGCTAGCCATGAGCTTTATTTTTTCGTTATCGTCTAAATCTAGATAATTGTCATTACCTGTTAATTTAAAGATTTCATCAACAGCTGAAGTATGTATTGTCGATTCTTGACGTATATCAAGAGCCATCAAATGAAAGCCAAAAGTTTCAGCAAGGCGAATAACATCTTTTAATAGGCCATTAGCAATTCGAAGGTCACCATGTGAGATAAGAGAATCACGAATAGAATAAAGATCTTCTAAAAAGTCATTAGAGCTTTGATAACAGTGTTCTTCATTTGTTGGGCTATCGTTATTTAATTTTGCTTCTACAGACGCCAGGTTTTGCATGAGTCGATAGCGCATAAAATATAATTTACGGCGATAAATTTCTTGTTCAAAACGATCATGTTTTTTATCAAAGGCGGTAATACCACTCGCTTCATCTTTTAGGAGCTTTTCCATAAAAGAAACGCTAGGTTGGCTCCAACGACTAGAGTGGGTGAGAACTTGACTCAATTCATGGGTGCGCTGAATATATTCGCCCAAAATTTCTTGGGAATGCATTCTTAATGCTTTGACAGTGGTGTGAGGTTTTACATTAGGGTTGCCATCTCTGTCACCACCTATCCATGAGCCAAATTTGATAAAAGGAGGTGCTTGAACAATAGCGTTACCTTGAGAATCTTCGCCGTAGACTCGTTTAATCGCTTTTTCTAAGTAGCGATAATCTTGAGTGACGGCATTAAAAATACTACGTTTAAAGTAATGTAGTCCATGCTTTACCTCATCCATAACATCGGGGCGATTCTCGCGAACTTCATTAGTCGACCATAAAACTTCAATTTGGCATTGCAGAGCTTCTTTGATTTCTAATTCTTCTTGTTCGGTGATACGTGGATCGGTTAGCTGATCGATGTATTCGAATATACGGCGTTGTAATTCGCTAATGGTACGACGTTTAGATTCAGTCGGGTGAGCCGTGAAAACGGGCATAAATGCTAGACTATTGAGCAGCGTTTCAAGCTCATTAATGCTCACGCCTTTATTTTTAAATTCTTTTAAAGTTTGGTAAAAAGAACCTTTCCAGTTAGCAAAACCTTCTTTACGAACACTTCTGCGGCGTTGTCTGTGCTGATAGTCTTCTTCAGCGATATTTACTAAATTAAAATACAGTGTGTAAGCGCGGATAACTTGTTCAATAATATTAGGTTCAAGATCAGAAATTAAAGCGACCAGTTGAGCTCGTTTTTTTACATTATCTTTTTTCTTTAATTGAATAAAACCTTTACGCAAAATTTCGACGGTATTATAAACATCTGGATGTTCAGTTTTAACTAATGTATTGCCAACAAGTTGGCCTAAAAGCTTTACCCGTGAACGAAGCTCTTTGTCTGATTTTGCGTGATCTTTTATAACTTTTGCATTCATAATATTATCGCTAGAAGCATTCAATAAAATTGAAAAGCGCGGATTATATCAGAGAATAGAGTGAATTGATGAGAACTATGCCGAGTAACTGACTGAGGTGATATCATCACCTTTATGAGCCTCTAGAGAAGAGGCTCATAAGATATTGATAAAAATATTTATTTATTCTGAGTATCTTTGCTAATTTGCGACTTTTTGAAACTAGACATAATGTATTCATGTTGTTTTTTAGTGCGCATTAAAATACGTTGACGAGTAAAATCAGCTTGCCGCATCATATTTTTTAATGAATCTGCTTGTTGTTGTTGAAGGCGCGAAAAGTTTTCAGCATAGGTATCTGCCTGTTTTTTATCAATGGATAATTGCATAGTTGTTATTAATAATTGTTTGTCCAAGCGCTGTTGCAACATAGCTTCAGTAACAGGCTGTGGCGCGATTTTTTTGAGTTCTAAGGCAGAAGGGAACTGAGTCATCATTGCCTGTTGTTTGAACTTCTGCATTTTAATCTGCTCTTGATATTGTAATGCCTGTCGTGCTTTTTGTTGTTGTGTCGATTGATTATAATACTGATGATAATTTGTAGCCTGAGCGTGGCTAACAATGGAATAGTTAAGTGCGCTTAGAGTTATTAGTGTTGTTATGCTTAAAAGTGTCATTTTCCTACCATTTATTAAAAGTTGTCGATATGTTAAACAAGCCTAGATTATATTTCAGTTATTATTTTCAGTTTATAATCTATTTAATCAGTCAGTTGGAAATAACATGAAAATAGTTGATAGCGAGTCGATGCTCAACTTGGGTGCAGCACTGTTTAAGGCATCTACAATGGGTGGGATAATTTTCCTGAGAGGTAATTTAGGTGTTGGTAAAACTACCTTGGTCAGGGGCTTTTTGCACGCGGCTAATATTACTCAGTCCATACGCAGTCCTACCTATACTTTGATGGAGCACTACCAAACAGCTAAGTTTAATGTCATTCACATGGATCTTTATCGTTTATCCGATCCTGAAGAACTCGAGTACTTAGCGGTAAGAGAATTAATATCTGACGATACTCTTTTTTTTATTGAATGGCCTGAGAGGGCAGAAGGGTTTTTTAGATCAATAGATTTAGAAATAGAGATAAATTATCATCAACAAGGGAGGGATATTAACTTTATTGCTCATACAGAGCAGGCTAAACAATTAATTAAGGCTTTAGATGCCCTTCAATTGTTTTAATCAGCGAGGCTGTATCAAGTCCATATTCTTCAAAAACCTCATCACGAGTCGCGTGCTGGGGAAATTTATGCGGTAAGCCAAGTGTCACGCA
>CAZORZ010000136.1:0-1580 GCA_964582255.1 uncultured Gammaproteobacteria bacterium
CCCAAAGAAGTATTGGTTGTTTTTTCCGGTCGATTTCATCTGAACAGGTAGATTGCTCGATGACAAGACAAAGACAGTAGAGTCCGTGATGCTATTTTAGCAAAATAAAGTATAGCAAACTCTTCACTGAAGGGAATTAGCGTTCTCTAATACATTAATATATCATCCCAAAACTTTTTATCTAAGCCTACAAATATGTTCGAATTAACCTGTCCTGGAAAAGCCTGTGTAAAGCATGATGTATTATCTGGATTAACGGTTGCATTAGCACTCGTGCCAGAGGCTGTTGCATTTGCATTTGTTGCTGGTGTCGATCCGTTAGTAGGCTTGTACGGCGCCTTCATAATGGGTTTAATTGCTTCAATATTTGGCGGGCGACCGGGCATGATATCAGGTGCGACTGGTGCCATGGCCGTGGTTATGGTTGCCTTGGTCTCTATGCACGGTGTCGAGTTTTTATTCGCTGCCGTGTTGCTGACGGGGTTGATACAAATACTGGCAGGCATTTTTCGCCTAGGAAAATTCATACGACTCGTGCCCTATCCTGTGATGCTGGGCTTCGTAAATGGCTTAGCCATCGTTATTTTCTTGGCGCAAATGCAGCAATTTCAAATTGTTGGTGAATCAGGTGAATTAGAATGGTTATCGGGTAAGGCGCTTTACGTGATGTTAGGACTTATCGTTCTAACCATGTCGATTATTCATTTTTTACCTAAATTAACCACCGCAGTTCCATCATCATTAGTGGCGATTGTAGCCGTCACTTTATTAGCGATAGGTTTAGATTTAGACAGTCGCTCAGTGGTTGAGGTCTTACGAGATATGACTGGTGACCCTGCAGCAACAATTGCTGGTGGATTTCCGCAATTTCATATTCCTCAGATCCCCTTTACCCTTGAAACGCTGCAAATTATTTTGCCTTTCAGCATTATTTTGGCTGGAGTTGGGCTAATTGAATCATTATTAACGCTAAATTTAATCGATGAGATTACTGAGACGCGTGGAAAAACCAATCAAGAATGTGTTGGCCAGGGCTTAGGTAATACTGTTAATGGTCTATTTGGTGGCATGGGCGGTTGTGCCATGATCGGACAGTCAATGATTAATATTAATTCAGGTGGGCGTGGACGTTTATCTGGCATTAGCGCATCGCTGTTTCTACTGGCATTTATTTTATTTGCATCAGGCTTAATAGAGGTTATTCCAGTCGCTGCCTTGGTTGGTGTTATGTTTATCGTCGTTATTGCTACGTTTGAATGGACCACTTTTAATTTATTTGGCAAGGTGCCTAAAGCCGATATTTTTGTGTCAGTGTTAGTGGCTGTCGTAACAGTCATTACTGATCTAGCCGTTGCAGTGCTGGTAGGTGTTATTGTTTCTGCATTGGTATTTGCTTGGGAACACGCTAAGCAAATGCAAGCTAAAGCAATTTATACCAATGAATTTGGCTCTAAAGTTTATGAATTAGCTGGGCCATTATTTTTTGGCTCTGTACACGCATTTAATCAAATTTTTGACCCTAAGAATGACCCTGACGATGTAGTGATAGATTTCTTTGATTCAAAAGTAGTGGATCATTC
>CAZORZ010000136.1:1590-4526 GCA_964582255.1 uncultured Gammaproteobacteria bacterium
TATTGAAGCAATTGATAATTTAGCTGATCGCTATAAGCGCGTCGGTAAAAAGCTACACTTAAAACACTTGAGCAAGGAATGCACATTGTTGCTTGATACGGCGGGTGATTTAGTCGAAGTGAATCGCTCTGAAGACCCAACTTATCATGTCGCAGATGATCAGTTAGATTCCTTTCATCTGAATAAAAAATAGAGCTTAAATGGGCCTAATGAGCTGATTATTAATGTCTTGCTGTTTTTATTTGCCCAGTAATACGCCAACTAAACACAGGGCAAAATCCATAGCCGTACCAGCACTTTTTGAGGTGATGATATTGCCATCTATAACAACATCATCAATAATGGTTACTGCTTCGAGGCCTTCGCAGCCTTGTGCAAGAGGGATAAGTACGTGGGGGGCCATTTTTTAAGTTCCTGTTTGCGATTTTGG
This sequence comes from uncultured Gammaproteobacteria bacterium, assembly GCA_964582255.1. GTDB lineage: Bacteria > Pseudomonadota > Gammaproteobacteria > CAYZQE01. The sequence continues at coordinate 2,021 of CAZORZ010000136.1, forward strand.
TACTGAGATAAACTGACAAAATCGTAGTTTTCTTGCTCTGCGATAAGTAAAGGCTCCAACACTGAAAGTGTCGAACGAGTAGGATGGGCAATGGCAACAGCAGGACGGCCATTTTTGGCTTTTTTAAGCCATGCTTTAAACTGATATCGAATATCAGCTGGGGCATCACTGTGGTCTAAAAAAACTGACCGTTTAGATGCTTTTAATCCACTTCTACGCGCAACAATATAAGCCTTGCTCTGAGCTGATGTTCGGCTGTCTAAAAAATATAACTTGGGGTTATGCTTAAAGATGGTTTCCATCACTGGGCGCATAAAATAAGCGTACTGCGTTAGGTGGCTGCCCATGTGATTATTAATACCAACAATATGCGGCATTTTGTCTAAAAACTGTTGAGTGATGTTAATGAGTTGGGTTTCACTCATGGTTGAATCCAGCGTGCTGGATTCATGGCGCACGGTATGTGAAGTCGATTGCATAGGCAAATGCATGATTAATTCTTTGTTTTGCAATTGCCCCAGTGTCGCCAGTTTTTTAGCATAAATGGAGTTTGGAATAATCGCAAAGGTATGGTCGCCAGGTAACTCAAACGCTTTTTTACCATAGTTTAGCGAATAGCCGAGATCATCAATGACCAATGCTAATTTTGGTTTATCAACGCTGGCACTTATCGCAGCATAGAAGCAGCTTACTAAGCCGAATATTACTAAAAGTAAGCGTTTAACACGCATAAATAAGACCGTTAATTGATACCTTTAAAAATATTAATACCTTTCAGTAGGCTCAATGCTTCAAATAATTGAAAGTCAGTTTCGGCTAAGCTGAGCTCCTCTTCCTTTTCTTTTTCTTTATCGGTGTCAGTAGCTTCACTGGTATTAACATTATCATCATCACCTTCTGTATTCTCTGGGTTACTTAGGTGGCGCGTTAGGTCTTTTTCTTTTATCGCGTTAGCGCGTTCTTTTTGCGTAGAGTTAATTTTAGTGGTCGCTTGTATAATGTCAGGCGTAATACCCAGTGCCTGAATGGAGCGACCTTTAGGCGTATAATAGCGAGCCGTCGTTAATTTAACAGCGCCTCCATTGCCCAGCTCTTGAATAGTTTGAACCGAGCCTTTACCGAATGTTTTAGTCCCCATAATAATGCCCCGATTATGGTCTTGAATCGCACCAGCAACAATTTCAGAGGCCGACGCAGAACCACCATTAACCAATACAATTATGGGCGCTCCATTAATTGCATCTGTCGGAGTAGCATTATATTTAAAGCTTGAATCTCTAATGCGCCCTTTAGTGTAAACAAGTAAACCATCTTTAATAAATGCATCAGATACACCGATAGCAGCACTTAAAACACCACCAGGGTTATTCCGCAAATCTAAAATAAGGCCGTTAAGTTCACCATCATTTTCGGCTTTTAATTTATCAAGGGCAGTGAGTAAATCTTGAGTAGTACGTGATTGAAAGCTAGTGATTCGAATGTAACCATATTCATCTTCCAGCATTTTGCTCCTGACGCTTTTCACCTTGATAATTTCACGAGTAATGGTGATTTCAAGAGGCTTTCCTGCACCGTCTCGAATGATGGTAAGTAATATGTCTGTGTTTGGCTTGCCTCGCATGATCTTAACCGCATCACTCAGGGTCATACCTTTCACTGACTTATCGTTTAAACGGACAATCAAGTCGCCAGCCATCACTCCCGCTTTTTGAGCAGGTGTGTCGTCAATGGGAGAAATAACCTTCACAAAACCATTTTCCATGCCTACTTCAATACCTAATCCACCAAATTGACCCGTTGTGCCAACTTTAAGATCACCAAACTCCTCTAAGTTTAAAAAATTAGAATGAGGATCAAGACCGCTTAACATGCCGCGAATTGCGTCTTCTAATAATTTTTTCTCATCGGGTTTTTCAACGTAATCAGTGGTGATGCGGTGATAAACATCGGTAAATGCTTTCAGCGCTTCAAGGGGTAATTCATTACTTTCATTTTTAAGTGCGTAAACGCTGTGACCAATGGCAATTGAAAGCCCCAAAACAAGGCCCGTAAAAAAAAGCGTGCTGCGCTTAAATAAATGATGCATGTGAAAAAATCTCCATTTGAGGTGTAATTATGCGTTACGTGTTAGCAATAGACTGCAAAAAATATGGTTTGTTGCACGAGTTTATATTATTAAATAAAAATATAGCACAGGCACACTGAATTGGACGTTATATTTTACTTTAATGGCTTAATCAAAGACTCACTTAACCGTGTCTCCTAACGATATTGATCCCAATATTGATCAGGGTTTTCCGCTTCATTAGGGTCAATGCTACAGGTAAGTTGATGCTCTTCTTCATTAATGACTAAATTTTCTCGCGCATTATCTTCGACATATTGATAATAATAACGCCTCAAATAAGCTGGTAGTGAAGTATCAAGCGTGAAACCAAGTTCTTTCAGCAACCCTTCAATCAATTCAAACGTCAAAAATTCCAAGGAATAGATGAGCTTTATATGA
>CAZORZ010000137.1:0-4513 GCA_964582255.1 uncultured Gammaproteobacteria bacterium
AGAATCAAGCACGCACGTTGCGTGTTTTTTTCGGCTAAAATAAAGCTACAACTGTAGTGGTCAAGTAAATTTTGTCACAGTTTTGTATTCAATCCAATATTTTCCCTCAGTAACATTTGGGGCTAAATACTTGTTATGTCGATGAGGTCTGATTTGACTGTAATACCCAATAATTGAGGTCTTGGCCTCACCAAATGTGTGATAGTCAACCGTTGGTATCCACTCAGTTTTTAAACGTCTAAAAAATCGTTCCATTGGTGCATTATACCCAAAGAACAAGGTAGATCCTCCCAGCAATTACCGTGCCTGCTCATGCTCTTCTTGATTTGGAAGCGTTACATTAAACGGCTCGCACGATAACGACTGAGTGGGTGATCTCGATTAGTCGCTATTTGAGCAATGCAATCAACGTAAACCATTCATTGTGTCGGACATTACGAGAGCGTTAGCCTCGTGTTCACGCATGCTTACATGAGTTTATGTTTGATAAGCCAAGCTTGTTGGATAGCTCATGTTACCAACAATGCAAAACTGAGCCACCCCAACGGTTGAAAAGTGAGCCATAAGACCCACACTGATGCTTTTCATAACATGGAAAATCAGGGTCAGGTCTATCTTATAGCCTTTATTCAAACACCTGATACCAAATTAAGTAAAGGAATGAGGCAATTGAATGGCGTTTATACCCAAAGTTATAATTGAAAACATCAAATAATGGGGTACTAGTTTCAAGGAAGATATAAAGCTATACATGTCGATGAAGATGCTTATTTATTAGAAGTTAGATAAATGGTAGACCTGACCCTGAGGTTTCTTTTGCACTTGCAACTTGAACTCACCGATTCCGCTCATCTTTCAGCACATTAGCGAGAGAAGTCTTGCGCTTTGATGAAGACCTTATCGAGCGGCAATTAGCTCACGCAGTAGGAAATTCAGTAAAAGCAGCCTATGACCGCTCTTTTAAGTTAGAAGAGCGTATAGAGCTTATGAATCAATGGGGTGATTATCTTTTAAAGCTAAAGACTGAAAGTGATTAAACTGCTCTAATGTTAGCCCAAACGAAAAAACTTTAATAGGATCAATGTTATTAATGGCTTTAATTACGTCATGATAAGGAATATCAGATTCCTTTTGATCTAAGCGAGCCTTAATGAAACGTATTTTCTCTATTGGTGTTCCTGATGAACCTTTTTTTAATCGGGCTTGAATCCATTGTGATATTATTTCATCAATTATATTTTCTTTTTCATCTAAATAAATCGTTGATAACGATTCTTTATACCGAACAATGGATTGTTCATAGCTTTTTAAATATGCGTCTGCAATTAGGTGCGTTTCGCCTGTTTCATAATACTCCGCCAAGCCCATTAAATAATCACTTTGATTAATACCATATAAAGATGCGGGGCATAAGCTATTTTTTAGCAATGGATAATTGGCCAAAACACGCCCTGTTCGTTTATTGACATCACTAAAGGGCTGTAAATAAGCGATATTAACCATCAAAAAAAATGATTGCTCGAATGGGTCCTCAATTGCTCTTGATTTTTCGCTCATTAATTCAAGTTGCTCATCTAAAATAGAAGGTGCCTGCTCAGGAATATAACGACTTTCACTGACCGTAATGATCTTATGCCTAATCGCACCGCAATCATTAGAATCTTTCATTAAGTTTTTTGATAATATAAAATGAATGCTTCTAATATCAAAGGATGTTAGCTTGATGTTTTGACTATTTTCAATCAAAAAAGTCATCGCTTTGGCATGGTTTTGAATCATAATGTGATCTTCTTTTGATCTGCCAGCCGCTTTTATTGATCGGTCGATGAGTTCTTCTGTTTCTAATAAAGTATAACTATTTCCCTCTAATCGAGATGACTCCCAAGAAAAATCAATCAGCAGTCGTTTGAAAATACGCTGATTAATGGTATCTAATTTTTTTAAAGCGGAGCGCGATAAGAGCAATAACTCATCTCTCATTTTTTTTGATAATAAGAAGGTATGGTTTGGCTGATAATCTCTAAGTCTGTTTTTATCGAAATGGCTATCAGAGCGCTTTTTAAAATCAATTGACATGAATGATAAAGAAAGTGATTGATGATTGACGCTGTATGCGAGTGTTGCACTATTTCCCGTTATTGAGAGAAGCGCATCCATTCCAGTCATTAGTCTTTTTAGTGCTTGCCTAGACGTTATACTTAGCTCTGAAATGATCTCACTAGCCCTTAGTGGCTTTTTTGACTGAGCCAACAAATAAAGAAATTCAACCTGAGATACTTTTAAATCATACTGTTCGCCAATAAGCGCTATATCTTGTTTTGTATATGTTTTCACCTATCTACTGTAACACTTTAATGGTTACTGTAACGCTTTTTGTCCTTGTGTCACACTTTAAACCCTCGCGTCACACTTTTTGCTTTAGTTTCTTTTTATAAAACCAGAATTTTATTTTTTTATTTAATTTTTATTTTAGAGCTCTATTGCTGTAGTATTCTTCTTAATATCTGTCTTAATATCATCGGGTCGTGGTAGTAATTCCAGTGCAGTAAGGAAATTACTCGGTTTATAAACTATGCCCTGTTCATTTGTTTCCGAGTCAACAACAGTCCATGTCTTTACAACCATCATATCCCATTCGCTTTCCATCCTACAAAAGAGAATCGCTTGATGGAGTAAGTGGCTGTCTTTTGAAGAAATAATGCCTAGTTTTTCATGACGGTCAATCGCTTCTTGAACGACTTTAATAAGAGCTGTCGTATCATTATTAGGTGGTTTATTTTATGAATTCTTTATAATTGTTTGGCGAACATAATGGCGTCTTCTTTGCCGTTGGGGGCAGGATAATAGCCTTTTCTAATGCCGATTTCATTAAAACCTTGGCTTTGGTAAAGCCCAATAGCATTTTTATTACTGCCTCTTACTTCTAACAGCACCATGTTGGCATCTTTTATTTTAGCGTGTTGCAGCATGTGCAGTAAAAGTTGTTTACCATATCCTTTTTTTTGCAAGGGTAAGGCAACTGATATATTCAGTATGTGGCTCTCGCCTGCAGCAAAACTTAATACGCCATAGGCGACTATATTGCTGTGCTGTTCACTAACAAAGCATAAATAGCCAACTCTAATGCAATCGTTGAAAATACCTTCAGTCCATGGAAAGGGATAGATGTCGGTTTCAATTTTCATGATCTTATCGATATCATCAATAGCCATAGCGCGAAATTTAAGTTTTTCGGTACTCATATTTCAGCTAGGTTGAGATGCTTATGAACTAACTTTAAATCGTCCCATGATTTTTGTTTTTGAGCAGGGTTTCTTATAAGGTAAGCAGGGTCGTAGCTGATAATTAAATCGGTTTGTGAGTCTGCATGTTGATGAAGAGCACCGCGTAATTGCCCCACAGGCGTTTTTACGTTTAATAAATTATGAGCTGCAATACGCCCTAAGGCTAAAATAAGCTGGGGTTTTATGGCATTAATTTGTGCGTTTAAAAATGTTTGGCAGGCCAGTGCTTCTTCTTTATGAGGGTCTCTATTATTAGGGGGTAGGCATTTAATAATATTAGTAATGAAGGTGTCTTCACTTTTTATATGAATTGCCGCTAGCATATTATTGAGTAATTCACCTGTCTTGCCAACGAAAGGATTTCCTTGAATATCTTCGTCGCTACTTGGTGCTTCACTGATGATTAATAGTCGCGCATTTTTAGAGCCTTGACCAAATATGGTCTGTGATCGACTGCTACTGAGCTCATTGCAGTAGCAACAAGCATTAATCGCAGTTTGCAATACTGACCAATCATCTAAATTTTTGAGTTCTTTGGGTGCTAGCCCAGTCACTATGGTTGTTTTAGCTTGGATTTGTTCAGGTAAAACATTAGCAACAATGTTCTTGATGTTCATGGGCGCTTTTTTAGTTTGCTTAGCGCTTGTGCTGCTATTATTTAAAGCCACTAAAGGTGCTTTTATGGCTGGCTTTTCTTGCTTAGAGCGAATTGTCGGTTTAGGTGGGATGCCATGAGTAAGATTCATGGCATCCAAACAAAAATGTTGTAGCTCAGACAGCATAGACATTATAAAAAATTATACATTGCCCCTTTGCGGGTGTTTTCGATCGGATTGCATTTCAATTTTATTCAGTACATTAATATAAGCCTTGGCTGATGCAATAACGATGTCAGTATCCGCGCCTTGGCCGTTAATAATATGACCTTCATTTTCTACCCGAACAGTGACTTCACCTTGAGAATCGGTGCCTGTGGTGATGTTATTCACTGAATACAGCTGTAGCTCTACGTTGGATTTAACAATGGCCTCAATAGCTTGAAAAGTTGCGTCTACTGGGCCACTGCCTGCTGCCGAAGCCTTTTGTTCATCACCATTAATATTAAGAGTAATGCTGGCATTAGGTGTTTCACCTGTTTCTGAACACACTTTTAAGCTGATTAATTTAAAGTACTCATTTACTGTGTTTTCACTGCTGTTTTCAGTGACTAATGATTGTAAGTCTTCATC
>CAZORZ010000138.1:0-4506 GCA_964582255.1 uncultured Gammaproteobacteria bacterium
ACCGGTACTAATAGACCGAGGTCTTGATATAAATTCCCTGTAATACCTGATCTAAATTGGGTTTAATCTCACTGTGAGTCTGATGAATAAGAAGACGAGAGGCTATCTCCTTAGAGGTACAAACTTTCGCTTGCTGCTTATCAGTCACGTTATAAAGTTTTGAGAGAATTTCCGGTGGAAATGGCGGAGGGGCAACACCCGTTCCCATCCCGAACACGGTAGTTAAGTCCTCCAGCGCTGATGGTACTTGGGGCGCAGGCCCCTGGGAGAGTAAGTCTCCGCCGGATACTGTAATTATATTTTGATACCCTGACCCCGAGGTTTTTAATAAACCTCGGGGTCAGCTGGTTTTTGGAGGATTTGAGGAAGAGGGCAATATGCCCAGTGGTGAGACCTCCGGAGTAGGGAACTTCGTCAACTGCAAACTGCAAACTGCAAACTGTATATTATGTAAAAATAAAAGCCACTTTTCCCTCAGATTGAGACATTAATCTTTAAACCAGTTAAAGAGACTGCATCTAGGGTAATGATGCTGGAAACTGGTGAGGCACATTTAATCTCCGGGGTGACCCCTCACGATGTGCCACGGCTGGAAGCTGATCCCACTCTTCAGCTCTCTTTCCCCATGATATTATTTGCAATATTGATAATAGCCATCCTTGGTCCCGGTCTTGAGAACACTATAATAGCAGTAGCTTTTCCCTCAGTGCCTATTTTTCCTCGCTTGATGCGTAGTTCAGTTCTTACTGTAAAGACAGCAGACTATGTGGAGGCTGCAAGAGCGCTTGGCGCAAGTGATGCGAGTATAATTTTAAGGCATATCATGCCTAATGGACTTGCTCCCATTATAATACAAACCACTCTCCGAACAGCGACAATTCTCCTAACTGCTGCGAGGCTGAGTTTTTTGGGGTTGGGGGTTCAGCCGCCGACACCTGAATGGGGTGCTTTGCTAAGCGGAGGGCGTAATTTTTTACAAACAGCTCCCTGGGTCGTCATTTTTCCAGGCACTGCTATTATGTTAGCTGTTCTTGGTTTTAATCTGCTGGGGGATGGTTTGCGTGATGCTCTAGATCCAAGGAGAGCACCTTTAAATTAGGGCTTGTGATGAAATAAACTGTGCAATATTGCGAAGGATTTTCGTTCATAACCAAGGCGTGGAAATAGGCGCATAGCAGCGTTATGTAACTGTTTCTACAACGCAGGGTATGGACGAAAAGACAAGCAAGATTGTACAGGTTATTTAGGAACAAGCCCTTAGTATCCATAATTTATTTGGAGGTTGAAGTCTACGATGGTAAATAAAGAAGGGCTTAAAGAAGAGGTTGTTAAGCAGATTGAGGGTTTAAAGGGTGATATTATCGAGATAAGTGATAGAATACACAAGAATCCTGAGCTAGGCTTTGAGGAATACAAGGCTTGTGCTTGGTTAACTGCTATGCTTTCAGAGCATGGTTTTGAGGTTGAAAAAGGGGTAGCAGGTCTTGACACGGCTTTTCGTGCAACTTTCACCGGTACCAAAGAATATCCCAAGATTGCTCTTTTAGCAGAATATGATGCCTTGCCTGAAATTGGGCATGCTTGTGGGCATAATATAATTGCTGCCAGCAGCGTAGGAGCAGCCATAGCCTTGAGTAAACTTAGCTTGCCAGGCACTATTGTAGTATTGGGAACACCGGCTGAGGAAGGCGGTGGTGGTAAAGTAACCATGGTTGAACAAGGTATTTTTAAAGACATTGAGGCAGCTATGATGATTCATCCTGCAGACAAGAACCTAGTTTGGAAGGGCTCATTAGCTACCAAAAAGATAATTATGAAGTTCAAGGGCAAATTAGCACATGCGGCTGCTAACCCACAAAAAGGTATAAACGCTTTGGATGCGGTTATTCAGACTTTTAACAACATCAATGCTTTGAGACAGCATCTTACCGAAGATATCCGCATACATGGCATAATTACTCATGGTGGAATCAGACCCAACATTGTACCTGATTATGCAGAGGCTCATTTTTATGTGCGTGCACTAGATGACAACTACCTTCTGGAAATGTTAGAGAAGGTAAAAAATTGTGCAAGAGGTGCAGCCTTGGGACAAGGTGCTAAAGTTGATTTTGAGGTAGAGAGAGGATATAAGTCTCGCAAACTGCATCACACATTAGTTGAGGCTTTTAGGTCAAACCTGATGGCATTAGGTGTAACTCCTGATGCACCGCCGGAATATGGAGGTATGGGGTCCAGTGATATCGGTGACGTTAGCCATGTTGTGCCTGCCATTCATCCTTATATTTCTATTACTGAAGGGGAACTTGCTAGCCATTCACATGAGTTTGCGGAGGCTGCTTGTTCTGAAAAAGGTCACCAAGGATTGCTTGTTGGGGCAAAAGCGCTGGCGATGACTGCCATTGATTTATTTATCGATGATATTTTAGCGAGGAGAGAAGATTGTGGCGCCATTGATTGAGGTGAGAGATCTTAGAACCTATTTCTACACCGATAGTGGTGTGGCTCGGGCGGTGGATGGGGTTGATTTTACTATAGAACCGGAGAAGACACTGGGTGTTGTCGGTGAGAGTGGGTGCGGCAAGTCGGTGACGGCGCTATCCATTATGGGACTTATTCAGACACCACCTGGCAAGATTCAGGCCGGCGAGATTATCTACCGACGAAACGGAATTCTCACTGAATTGACCAAGCTTGACCCTAAAGGGAAAGAGTACCGCTCCATTCGTGGAAATGAAATTGCTATGATATTCCAGGAGCCGATGACATCTCTCAACCCGGTGTATACAATTGGGAACCAGATTATAGAGGCGGTCATCCTCCACCAGAAGGTGGGAAAGAAAGAGGGTCGTGAACGTGCCATCGCCTTGTTGGAGGCAGTGGGGATTCCTTTGCCTAAGCAACGGATCGATGAGTACCCTCACCAGCTTTCTGGTGGGATGCGCCAGCGTGCTATGATTGCCATGGCTCTTTCAGGTAACCCATCGCTATTGATTGCTGATGAGCCGACTACGGCGCTTGACGTCACGATTGAGGCGCAGGTACTTAGCCTGATGCATAGTTTACGTAAAGAGTTCAAAACGGCAATAATGTTGATAACGCATGATCTTGGGGTTGTTGCTGGTATGGCCGATGACGTGGTAGTGATGTATCATGGCAAGATAGTTGAAGAGTCTGGTGTCCGGAACATCTTCCATAGTACTAAACACCCATATACTCAGGGGCTGATGAACTCGATTCCATCACTTGCTACCACGAAAAGACGTTTAGTTCCTATCGAAGGGGTTGTCCCTGACCCATTTGAAGTGTTGGAGGGATGTAGTTTTGAGCCACGTTGTCCCCAAGCGATGGCAATCTGCAAGCAGGAGATTCCGCCACTTAAAGAGGTTGCCCCCGGTCACCGGGCTGCCTGCTGGTTGTATAAATGATAAGGGCTTGTAAAGACAAGTAAGATTGTAGAGGTTATTTAGGAACAAGACCTAAGGGGGTAAAAGAGGTTGTCGTCTAATAATATACTACTTGAAGTTAATAATCTGAAGAAATATTTTCCGGTACGAAAGGGTATATTCAAGCGTGTGGTAGGTCATGTGAAGGCGGTTGATGATGTCAGCCTGTACATCAAAGAGAGGGAGACTTTCGGGGTGGTTGGAGAGAGTGGCTGTGGGAAGACGACAATGGGACGGGCTGTCCTGCGCCTGATTGAACCAACTGCTGGTAAGGTTGTCTTTCGGAGCAAGAGACTTGCTAGCTCAAGTGAACAATATCAAGAGATTGATGTGACCACTGCTTCCCCGAAAATGATGAAGGCGTTGCGCCGCGATATGCAAATTATCTTTCAAGATCCCTATGCCTCCTTGAACCCACGGATGACTGTGGGTGCCATTGTTGGTGAGCCGCTAAGGATTCATGGGGTGGGAAAAGGTAGTGAGCGAGAGGATCGCATTCGTCAATTGCTGGGCGCAGTTGGTCTAAAAGCGGATCATATGAAGCGCTATCCGCATGAATTCTCCGGTGGTCAACGACAGAGGGTTGGAATTGCTCGTGCCCTTGCTCTTGATCCACAACTAATCGTGGCTGATGAGCCAATTTCTGCCCTAGATGTTTCCATTCAGGCACAGGTTTTAAACCTTCTTGAGGACCTACAAGAAGAGTTCGGTCTGACCTACTTGTTCATCTCCCATAATCTCTCGGTGGTCAAGCATATTATTGACCGGGTAGCGGTGATGTATCTCGGAAAGATAGTAGAGCTCTCTGAGACTGAGGAACTATTTAATAATCCGAAACATCCTTACACCGAGGCGTTGATGTCGGCAGTCCCAATTCCTGACCCCGACTTTAAAATGGAGCGCATTTTGCTCGAAGGGGATGTTCCGAGCCCAGTCGATCCACCGTCTGGTTGCTACTTTCACCCACGTTGTCGCTACGCTAAGGAGATTTGCACGATGGAGCCCCCGGTTTACCGGAACTTGGGCAAGGATCACTTTGTCGCCTGTCACTTTGCTGAGT
>CAZORZ010000139.1:0-4505 GCA_964582255.1 uncultured Gammaproteobacteria bacterium
AATATTACGCGGCGAAAAAACACTGCTACTGCGCAAAGAAAGCAAACGTGCCAAATCTACACGTAAGGGCAGAAAATCTTACAATACAGACAATGCCGATAATAACCTGTTATGGGAAGCGTTGCGCAACTGCCGAAAACAACTGGCAGAAGAAAAAAATATCGATGATTGTGCTAACACCATACCTACACGTCATGTCGAAAATGACTTTATCAGTAAAAAGGCTAAAGCCCACGATTCAGAGCCACAGTTAACAGCACCTCAAAAAGAAGGGATTACAGACGATAGACTCGAAATCAAGCTTGGCGATCGGTGCTTATTAATTATTGAAGATGACGTTAAATTTGCCGATACTCTATGCGATGTCGGACGCTCTAAAGGGTTTAAAGAGTTAGTGGCAAATGATGGGGAAACAGGGCTTTATTTTGCGGATTACTACAAACCAATCGCAATTATATTGGATATAGGCTTGCCAGGTATTGATGGCTGGCAAGTTATTGATCGTTTAAAAGGAAACTTAGATACACGTCATATACCCGTTCACTTTATGTCAGGGCATGAGCCAAATAAAGCGGCTTATAAATCAGGCGCTATCGGTTATTTAATCAAACCTATTAGTACGGATGTTTTAGATGACACATTTTTAAAAATAGAAAAATTTATTGACCGCTCGGTTAAAAAACTACTAATTATTGAAGATAATAAAACACAGCGTGACAGCATGATTGAGCTTATTGGCGAAGGAGGTGTTGAATTTGACACAGCTGATACGGGCTCTGAGGCGCTCAATAAGCTGGAAATTTCACGATACGATTGTATTATTTTAGATCTAGGCTTGCCCGATATCAGTGGGATCGAACTATTACAAAAGATACGCCAAAATAATAAAATTAAAGAAGTACCCGTAATCGTTTATTCGGGCAAGGAATTAAATCGCTCTGAAAAAGAAGAGCTAGAACAATATGCCAGCCGAGTCATTACTAAAAACTCACGGTCACCCGAAATGTTATTAGATGAAACATCTATATTTTTACATCGTGTGCAAGAAAAAATGCCTAAAGAACGTCAAAATATGCTGCGCATGATGCATGATCACGCATCAGTTTTAGAAGGGAAGGAAATCTTAGTTGTTGATGATGATATGCGAAATGTGTTTGCCTTAACGACCATGTTACGTGACAAAGGCATGGTCGTGACCACCGCAAAAAATGGCATTGATGCGCTAGAAAAAATTAAAGTAATGAAATCAGTGGATATGGTACTGATGGATATTATGATGCCTGAAATGGATGGTTATGAAGCGATGCAAAAAATCCGTGAATACGATAATTATCAACATCTCGCGATCATTGCATTAACAGCGAAAGCGATGAAAGGTGATCGAGCAAAGTGCATCGAATCAGGCGCTAATGACTATCTTTCAAAACCTATCGACACAGATAAATTATTGTCCATGATGCGTGTTTGGTTGTATCGCTAGTTGGGTAAGATGATATGGCTAAGGACATTGAAAGACTAGAGATATCGCTACTATTTGAAGCAATGTATCGGCTTTATGGGTACGACTTTCGAGACTACGCATACGCTTCATCTCGACGCAGAGTACTGCTTCAGCTACAACAGAAAAAATTAGATAATGTCTCTCAGTTAATTCATTTAGTGATGCACGATGAAATAGCCGCTGACGACTTGCTGTTAGCCTTATCCATTAATGTGACTGAAATGTTTCGTGACCCAAGCTTTTTTAAAATGTTGCGTCATTCAATCTTGCCCAAATTTAACTCAAAACGTCATATTAAAATTTGGCACGCAGGCTGTTCAAGCGGCGAAGAAGCGTACTCGATGGCAATCATATTGTCTGAGCTAGAGTTGTTAGAACACACGCAAATTTATGCTACTGATTTTAATGACAGCATTATTGAAAAGGCTAAACTAGGCCTGTTTGATCTTAAAAAGATGCGCGGCCATATTTTCAACTATCAAAAATCGTCTGGCATCGAAGATTTTGCCAGTTATTATCAAATAATAGATAATAATGCGGTCATTTCTAAGGCAATGAAAAAACACATTATGTTCACTCATCACAATTTAACTGAGGATGGCTCTTTTGGTGAAATGGATATGATTGTGTGTCGTAACGTGTTGATATATTTTGATAAAACCCTGCAGCAAAGAGTGTTTAGGTTATTTAGCGATAGTTTAGTGGTGGGTGGCTATTTATGTTTAGGTTCGCATGAAACTATGTTGTTTAGCCCAGTAAAACATTTATTCGAAACAGTATCAGAAAGTAAAAAAATATACCGCAAGGTGAGCGAAAAATGAGTCAAAAAATGCTCGTGGTGATGGGCGCTTCAGCAGGGGGCATGTTAGCACTAAGAGCGATTTTGACGCATTTGCCAGTTGACTTTAACGCGCCAATTTTGATTGTTCAGCATATGTTACCAAGTTCGGATGATCTACTTATCAAGATGTTGTTAAAATCGTGTCAATTAAAAATTCAATATGCGCTTAATGGACAGGAGCCAGAGCAAGGCAAGGTGTATTTAGCACCACCAGATTATCATTTACGCCTAGATGCTGACGGCATAATGATGACGTCTACTGATGAAAAAATTATGTTTTCAAGGCCATCAATAGATGCGTTATTTCATTCAGTGAGTCAGTTAAATAATCACCATGTGATTGGCGTTATTTTAACAGGTGCAAACTCAGACGGTGCTAAGGGCGCAAAGGCTATTTTACAACACGGTGGCGAGCTTATTGTTCAAGCCCCTGAAACTGCCGAAGTAGACATTATGCCGAAAGCAGCCTTAAAAATTTGCGGAGACAACCATAGTGTTTGGCTAGATCAAATTGCCTCAGTATTATGGGATAAGGTCAATAAAAGGATCAAAAACAACTAATTTCATTACTTTCTCACGTTCTATTGAGGCTGCCATCCTATACTTATTGGAACTCTAAAATAATTTTTAGGCTATTTTTATGATAATACAGAAACATCATTACTCGGCAGATCAATTTAATACCATCTCTGATGATCTTAATCAGGTTAAAAATATCACTGGTGATTGAAGAAGCGCAGCAAGAAATCGCTGAGATGTGGCAGAATACACAAGATATTAATGAGAATATTTTAAATAGAACAGGGCAAATTACGGCACTGTCAGAAAGCATTCAGCTGCATTTAAATCATCTGCAAGTAATTCTACCCAATGCCTTACTTCTAATTTAGTGTTAGAGGCTAGATGATGCTCACAACCGACATTAGCAGTAATAATTATTTCACACTGAGTCTCTTCCAAAGCCTTTATTTTATTGCCTTTTAACTGTGTCGATAATGTTGGCTGCATGATTGAATAGGTGCCAGCAGAACCACAGCAGATATGTGCATTTTTAGGTTCTTTTAAGTTGTAACCCAAAGCTGTTAGGTTAATCTTTAAATTTTCTGCAAGCTGTTGACCGTGATTTAGCGTGCAAGGTGCATGAAAGGCAATATCTTCGTGCTGAGCGTTAAGAATTGGCTTTAAAGCGGCAATATCTAACAATTCACTGACATCGACAATTTTATTTAATAGTGACTGGTAAGTGATTTTATCGGCTTCTGGCAAGATGCGTTCATAATCTTTTAACATAACACCGCAACCACTGGCGGCTGAAACAATGGCACTTAGTGGCGTTTTTCGGTCTACGATTTGCCATTGCTTTAACTGCGTTGTAATAAAGTTTAGGGTATCGTTTTCATTGCCAGAGTGGTGGCTTAATGCGCCACAACATTGAGGTTTTTGCTCATGAATAACGTGGTAACCCATCGCACTTAGCACGGCTGTAGCCGCTTGGTTCGTGTTTGGGCTGATGGTTGATTGTACGCAGCCTTCTAGTAAATACACATTTTTAAAGTTTTGTCTTTGCGTCACTTTATAGCGTGTCACAGAGCGGATGGATGGTATTTTTTTAGCGAAACCAAACGGAATGAGCGGTTTAAAAAAAGACAGCGCTTTAAATGCAAGCCAGTGCCGATTTCGATAGGGTAAAAAGGTGTTTAACAAAGTCGATATGGCTTGTTGTTGAATTGAACGAGGCACATCTTGGTTTACTTTAGCACGGCCATAATCCAGCAATTCGGCATAATTCACGCCTGATGGGCAGGTTGTTTCACAAGAGCGGCAAGTTAAGCAACGGTCTAAATGTAATTGAGTGTTTTTATCAGCTGCTTTACCTTCAAATACCTGTTTAATCTGATAAATTCGTCCCCGAGGACTATCCAGTTCATCACCAGTTAATTGATAGGTCGGACAAGTCGCTAGGCAAAACCCACAGTGCACGCACTTGCGTAAAATTTCGTCAATACGTTGACCGTGAGCTGTTTTTAGTAAATCGGGGAGTAATGATGTTTGCATGAGCTTAACGCATAAAAATATTGTGCACATCAAAAGCACGTTTTAATGCTTGATGAATGGATTGATTGGTGTGAATTAATGGGTTGGATCTTGCTGTGTTTTTAAGTG
>CAZORZ010000140.1:0-4487 GCA_964582255.1 uncultured Gammaproteobacteria bacterium
CGTTCGGAATAGACCGATGCTGTGCCATCAATGTCTTTAAGCACGACCTCTAAGCGCTTACCTATCTTTTCAATTTCAGATAGTTCTGGCCCTGCTACTTTAATGCCCACTGGGGTTTTTATACCTGTTGCAAGCATATCAATACGCGTTTTAATGGGCATAACCCAAGCATTGGTTACACCTGGAAAATTCACCAGTTTGTCTAACTCTTTGCGTAAGCTTTCGGTCGTAACGCCTTCACGCCATTCTGATTTAGGCTTTAATTGAATCAAAGTTTCAATCATCGTCAACGGTGCAGGGTCTGTTGCTGATTCGGCTCGACCTATTTTACCAAACACTGTTTTGACTTCTGGTAAGGTCATTATTAACTTATCAGTTTGCTGCAACAATTCACGTGCCTTGCCGATAGAGACACCTGGGTAGGTTGTCGGCATGTACATTAAATCGCCCTCATCCAATGGTGGCATAAATTCACTGCCAATTTGGTTGACTGGCCAAAAACCAATAATCAAGACGATAAAAGCGATGAAAATCATAGTTTTTGGTCCGTCTAAAACCATTTTAATAACGGGCATATAGAGCCATGTAATGCCGCGATTAACCGGGTTTTTATGTTCGGGCATAATTTTTCCACGAACAAGATAGCCCATTAATACGGGCACTAGGGTTATGGATAAACCTGTCGCCACAGCCATGGCATAGGTTTTTGTATAAGCCAGTGGCTCAAACATTTTGCCTTCTTGCGCTTCTAAGGCAAAAACAGGTAAAAAGCTGATGGTAATAATAAGCAATGAAAAGAATAACGGTGGCCCGACTTCGGTTGCCGCTTCTCCAATCACTCGCCATCGATTTTCATCGGTCAGAGGGGTTTTTTCGATGTGTTTATGCAGTGTTTCAACCATCACGATGGCGCCATCAACCATCGCTCCAATAGCAATGGCAATGCCACCTAATGACATGATGTTTACGCTTAATCCTTGAGCATGCATAATAATAAATGCACCTAAAATACCAATCGGTAAGCTCAAGATAATGACTAATGACGAACGAAAGTGGAATAAAAAGAGCATGCACACTAGGGCCACGACGATAAACTCTTCCAGCAGTTTTTCGCTTAAATTATCGACCGCACTATTGATTAATATTGAGCGATCATAGGTGGTAATAATTTCCACACCTTCTGGCAAGCCGCCTTTCAGCTCATTCAGCTTTTTCTTAATCAACTTAATTGTATTTTGAGCATTCTCACCAAAACGCATCACCACATAAGCACCAACCACTTCACCTTCACCGTTAAGTTCGGCAATGCCTCGGCGCAGTTGTGGCCCTGTAATCACATCGGCTACATCTCTTAACAATAAGGGTGTGCCATTTTCATTTAAACCTAATGGAAGAAGTTTGATGTCTTCAACACTGCTTAAATACCCCGTCACCGTTACCATGTATTCGGCCTCAGCTAACTCAACCACTGACGCGCCTGTCTCTTGGTTACCTCGTGCAATCGCAGTTTTAATTAAGCTCAATGGGATGCCATAAGCACGTAAACTATCTGGGTCGACAATAATTTGATATTGCTTAACCATGCCGCCAATGGTGGCTACTTCAGACACACCTGGTACGGTTTGCAGCTCAAACTTCAAGAACCAATCTTGTAGACTTCTTAATTGGCTAATATCAGTATTCCCTGTTCGATCAATCAAGGCATAACCATAAACCCAGCCCACACCGGTAGCATCAGGGCCCAGTTGCGAATTAGCCGTTTCGGGTAAAGAAGAAGCAACTTGGTTAAGGTATTCTAAAACACGAGATCGTGCCCAATAGATGTCGGTGCCTTCTTCAAAGATAACGTACACGTAAGAGTCACCAAAAAAGGAGAAACCTCGTACCGTAACTGCTTTAGGTACGGACAGCATAGCCGTCGTTAAAGGGTAAGTTACCTGGTCTTCAACGACCTGTGGCGCTTGCCCAGGAAAACTGGTTTTTACAATAACTTGAACATCGGATAAGTCTGGTATGGCATCAATTGGCGTTTGCTTAACCGAGTAGATACCCGCAAACAAAATAAATACTGCCGATAACAATACAAAAATTCTGTTTCTGATCGACCAATGAATAATTGACCCAATCATGGAGATACCTTTTTATTGAAATCAACAATTTTAATAGAGCCACTGGAGTGTTTTTCTACTAAGAAATTATAGGCTTCATTTTTTTCAAAAATGCCCATATTCAGTGATTTATCGACGGGAAAATCCATTTTCATCGATGGCCAATTCCAGCTATCGACAGGATCATGCTGTAGATTCAATTTTGCTTCTTCACTCATAACAGCAAGAACAGTGCCTCTAACCCATGCTTGATTATCCTTAGCGGTTGGAGTAGCCATGACTGTCATAGACATCATATTATCAGCCATATCACCGCCCATTGATGCCATTGATATCACCTCATCGTTCATCGGTTCTGTCATGCGCGCAAATGATGCGGTTAAGCTTGACTCAGAATCTATGAGGAATTGCGCTGATGTCACAATAATATCTTTATCATCTAGCCCTTCTAATATTTCTATATATTCAGAGTTTTCATGACCTACTTTAACGGCCACTGATAAAAACTTGCCCTCACCCAATGATTTAACCACGCGATCCATCTGCCCACTGCGAATAATCGCTTCACGCTTCACCAACAGTGAAGCGGTGTCGTGATTACTGCGCAATATTAATCGCGTATACATATTAGGCTTTAATAACTCATCTTTATTATCAAAACGAATACGCACACGCATGGTGCGTGTTTTTTTATCAAAAACAGGATAAATATAATCTACTGTTCCTAACCATTCTCTTTCAGGATAAGCGGAGACTGACATATCAACTGTCTGGCCTAATTCAACCCAACCACTTTGGCTTTCAAAAACTTCGGCAATAACCCATACCGTATCAATTTGAGCAATGGTTAACACATCCATAGACGGTTTAATAAACATGCCCTCTCTAATATTTAATTCCTTTATAAAACCACTGTTTCTGGCTAAATAGTCAATTGTCTGACTGACTTTACGGGTTTTTGTTAAGTTTTTAATTTGCCACGGGCTAACGCCTAATGCGGTTAAACGATTTTTAGATGCATTAATTAACAGCCTATTTTTACTTCTTAAAGCCGTTAAATATTCTTCTTGGGCATTCACTAAAGCAGGGCTATAAAGTTCAAATAGCTTTTGACCTTTAGCCACTCGATCACCCGTTGCTTTCACATCTAATTGTTCAATCCAGCCTTCAACTCTAGTGTGCACATGAAACAGTTTTTCTTCGTCAAAAGAGATGAAGCCAACGGTGTTAATCTCACGATTCAGCACACCTTTTTTAACCAATCCAAGGCGTACACCTAGATTGTTTTGCACCACAGGAGAAATTTTCACCACACCGTCTTCACTCGCATCTGCAGAATAAAAAGGCACTAGATCCATGCCCATCGGTGATTGCCCTGGTTTTTCTCTGCGATAGTTAGCATCCATTGGAGCCACCCAATATAAAATCTCAGGTTCTTTCTTTACCTCTTTATATACAGGCACTAAATCCATACCCATAGGCGATTGACCAGGCTTATCTTTACGATAATTAGCATCCATAGGTGCCACCCAGTAATCGACTTCTGGCTCGTCTGAATCCATAGCAGACATATCACTGCTTAAACCAGCGATCTGTAGTTGTTGTTGTACAAAAGGCTGCGTCAGGTATCCGACGACTAAACCTGCGCTTAATATGATAAAGCCTGATAAAAGTTTGTTCATGTATAAATCCTCAAGGGTTTATATGTTTTGATATTAAACAATCAAAGCACATATATTAGTTGATAGCAGGCGCAAGAAATAATATTTTGGCTTGTGTTTTTAGCGCGTCTATTTCAATGCGTTTAGCATCTAAATTAGCATTTAAATCATCCATATAGGCACGCATTACTTCTGAAAAATTACCACGATCTGATTGATAAGAAATCAAAGCGGCTTGTGCTTGTTGCTTAGCCTGTGGCAAAAGATTATTTTTATAAAGTGCTCGGCGGCTGGTTAAAATATCTTTGTTATTCATTTCTTGTTGTATTTTTGCAACCAACATTCTAATGACTTCTGTGCGTTTGTTTTTTAACGCTTGGTACTCATATTCTTTAGATAGGCGCTTTTTATCTTGACGTTTTTCGGTAAAAAAAGGTAAGTCGAATGTGGCGGCAGCCGAAATAAAATCAGCTCGATCATTGCCATTAGGAGCATCACCTCGATAGCCGTAGCTTAGGTTCAATAACCAGCCTGAATTTAAACTTTCATTAACCAATTCTATGTCCGTACGCACAATTTGAATATTATGATCAATTTGTAAAATACTAGGGTATTGTAAAAAATGCTGACTGAGTAGTTCAGTGTTATTTTGTATCGGTACATCGGGTAGCTGAGGTGTTAATGAGTCTAGCTTTTGCTGGCTAAGTGTCGTGCCTAG
>CAZORZ010000141.1:0-4476 GCA_964582255.1 uncultured Gammaproteobacteria bacterium
TGATTCGCAAATACTAGCCGAAGTTTATTTGATGATGACAGGCGGTCAAAAAGCCTTGTTGTTAGATGACAGTGGTGATGATGCTGATAAAAATAGTGTACTCGTAGGCGAAAGAGCAGAAAACTTACAGTTACCTTTATGGCAAGTGAGTGAAGAGAATAATCAGGCGCACGAAGAATATTTAAAGTTATTGAGTGAAAAATCAGCGAGCGTTCATTGGTAACTTAATTTTGCACTGCATGGAATCGTGCTGCTAGTCGTGGGCATGAAAATGTGTTTCTTAGGGTTATGGACGCGTTTGGATTAAGTCGTGCTATTTATCAGCCGTAAAAGAACATTTCTTTTCGAGCAAAATAAAATCCATTTTTATCAAAAGAGCGACTGCTTAGCGACTGCTCTTTAACATGCGGCCTTTTTCACGTTGCCAATCACGGTCTTTTTCGGTGGCGCGTTTGTCGTGTAATTTTTTACCCTTACCTAAGCCAATATCAAGCTTAGCCTTGCCATGTTTCCAATAGGCTGAAATGGCGATTAAGGTATAGCCTTTACGGTCGACCATACCCATTAGGCGGTCAATTTCATTACGATGAGCGAGTAATTTGCGTACTCGGGTGGGTGCAGGTGTGATATGGGTCGAAGCCGATTGCAATGGCGTAATGTTGGCGCCTGATAGCCAAAGCTCATTCGCTTTAATGAAAACATAACTTTCTTTCAGTTGAAGGTTTTTTTCACGCAGGCTTTTAACCTCCCAACCCTCAAGCGCAATGCCAACTTCTAAATTAGATTCGACAAAAAACTCATGTTTTGCAGAGCGATTATAAGCAATGTTGTTATCAGGTAATTTTGATTTCTTTTTAGCCATTTCGACGCAATTTAATAATTAATTACGCCTATTCTAAAACACTTTGTTTTATTTGATTAGAAATATCTGTAGAATCCGTCTTTCTGTGGTGACCGGCATCGGTTCCCTCGCGACAATGATCTGTAAATTCCGCCAGGCCTGGAAGGGAGCAACGGTAGCAGTGATGTTGGGTGCCGAGGTGTAGCTGGTGTCGGTCGCCGCCCTAATTTTTCGCTGAAAAGACAATTTGCATTGAGTTATCAAGTATTAGCACGAAAATGGCGGCCTAAAAACTTTAAACAGTTAGTTGGGCAAGAGCATGTCATGCAAGCTCTCGTCAATGCATTAGATAATGATCGTTTGCATCATGCTTATCTTTTTAGTGGCACACGCGGCGTTGGTAAAACCACCATTGCGCGTATTTTTTCAAAATCTCTCAATTGTGATTCGGGCATAGGCTCTGAGCCTTGTGGCGAATGTTCATCGTGCGTTGAAATCGATCAAGGCCGCAGCCTAGATTTAATGGAAATTGATGCTGCATCACGCACAGGTGTCGATGATATGCGTGAATTGCTGGAAAATGTGCAATACGCGCCGACTCATGGTCGTTTTAAAGTCTATTTAATAGATGAAGTACACATGCTGTCAAAACACAGCTTTAATGCCTTATTAAAAACCCTAGAAGAGCCGCCAGAGCATGTTAAATTTTTACTAGCGACGACTGATCCGCAAAAACTACCCGTCACTGTTTTATCGCGTTGCTTGCAATTTAATTTAAAACGCATGACGGTTGAGCAAATTCAGCAACACCTTAAATTTATCTTAAAAGAAGAAAGCATTGAGTCTGACGAGCGCTCATTATTGCTGTTGGCTCAAGCCGCTGATGGCAGTATGCGCGATGCGCTGAGCTTGTTAGATCAAGCCATTGCTCATGGTGCTGGTAAAGTAGAAGTGTCTCAAGTTGAAAGCATGTTAGGCACGGTGTCATCTAGTTATATTGTAGCGATGATCGAGCAGGTGATTGCAGGTGATGCTAAAGCCTTATTAAAAACAGCGTTAGATTTACATCAAACCACACCCGATTATCAGCGTATCTGTGCCGATTTAATCGGTCTTCTCTATCACATGGCGTTGTTTCAACGTGATGAAAAAACAGTGCTGTATGTCGAGCAATATCAGCAAGATATTAAGCGTTTAGCACCTTTAGTAAAGGCTGAGATGTTGCAATTGTATTATCAAATTATGCTCAATGGCCGAGTTGATTTAGAAATAGCACCGAACGAAGCGCAAGGCTTTGATATGTTGTTACTAAGGTTGTTGGCATTTACCCCTAATGATCAAAGAGCTGATGCTGAGATAACGCAAAAAAAAAATCTAAAATAAAGCCAGCAGCAGTTGCTAGCGCTGACATTCAATCTGAAGATTCAGTGCCTGCTCATATTGAATTAACACAAAGCCCACAGGCTCAATCTATTAAAGAGCCTGCCAAACGAGTGCAGTCTTGTGCTTGGTCTCAAGAG
Source organism: uncultured Gammaproteobacteria bacterium (assembly GCA_964582255.1). GTDB lineage: Bacteria > Pseudomonadota > Gammaproteobacteria > CAYZQE01. Next base: position 2,362 of record CAZORZ010000141.1, read on the forward strand.
GCCTTTGCATTAAAGCTATCAGGCATGGCAAAACAAGTGGTGCTGAACAGCTTAAAAAGCGAAGTAGATGGAAAGATTAAGTTATTGGTCAGTCGCTCTGTACAGCCAATGATGAATGAAAAAGTAAAGCAAGACATTGAAGAGGCTTTAACTGCTTTTTATAAGAGAAAGGCGAGCTTAAGCTTAGATTTTGCAGACCAGTTAACGGCAGAAACACCGATTGAATATCAACAACGCATGGATGATGAAGACAGGGCGCAATTTATTCAAAATTTGAATAATGGCGATTTTGGCATCAGCATGAAGCAAAATTTTAATGCGGTATTATTAGAGCATTCAGTCAAACGAATTGTAATTACTTAGCTTCGCGCCAAATTGAGTCCATTACTGCGTTGAAAGTGCCCACATACACCTGTATGTTCCGCGCTTTCGCATTGTACTGAACTCAGTTTGGCGTAAATCTAAGCAGTTACCAGGAATTGAATATTAATGTGGAGAAAATAATGAAAGGTGGTTTAGGCGATTTAATGCAAAAAGCGCAAGAAATGCAAAAAGAAATGCAAAAGGCGCAAGAAGAATTAGCCAATCTATTAGTCACAGGCCAATCGGGAGGCGGCATGGTGAGCATTACCATGAAAGGCACGCACGAAGTGACTAAGGTAGAATTAGATGATGTGCTGTTAAATGATGACAAAGAAATGTTAGAAGACTTAATTGCCGCAGCAATGAATGATGCGGTGCATAAAGTGGCCGCTAATTCCAAAAATAGCATGGCGGATATGACCAATGGCTTGAATCTACCGCCTGGATTTAAACTGCCTTTTTAGGTTGGCTTTATGTCGTCTTCTGCTATTTTAGACCATCTGATCGATTCCTTTACCTGCTTGCCCGGCATTGGTAAAAAGTCAGCCCAACGTATGGCTTTACATTTATTAGAGCGAGAAAGGAATGGTGCCGAACAGTTGTCAAAAGCATTGATAACGGCGCTAACGTCGGTAAAAAACTGCCAATTATGCCGTAACTATGCGGATACCGATGTCTGCGATATCTGTTCTCACCCCAATCGTGAAAAAGATTTGATGTGTGTGGTTGAAACCCCCGCTGATGTGATGGCTTTAGAGGCTTCAGCCAGCTATCGAGGACAGTATTTTGTGCTGTTAGGTAAGCTATCTCCGCTTGATGGCATTGGGCCAGAACAACTAGGTATGGATATTCTCGAGCAGCGATTAAAGCAGGGTGACATTAAAGAATTAATTTTGGCGACAAACCCAACGGTTGAAGGTGAGATAACGGCACAATATATTGCAGATATAGCTAAGCCACTAGGCGTTAAAAGCTCCCGTATTGCTCAAGGCGTGCCGATTGGTGGTGAATTAGAATATATAGATGGTGGCACATTGAGTCGAGCGATCAATGGACGCACCACATTTGAATAGAGTCATTCCATAACAGGAGCTAAACATGACAGATACCATTTTTGATAAGATCATAAACAAAGAAATCCCTGCCGATATTTTATTTGAAGATGATGAGGTATTAGCCTTTAAGGATGTGAGCCCTCAAGCACCCGTGCATTTTTTAGTGATCCCTAAAATTCAAATTAAAACCTTAAATGACATTGAAGAATCGCAAGCTGCTTTAATTGGAAAGATGACCTTAACCGCGCAAAAGGTAGCACAAGCACAAGGGATTGCAGATGATGGTTATCGTGTGGTAATGAATTGCAATGAATATGGTGGGCAAACGGTTTACCACATTCACATGCACGTGTTAGGTGGTCGCCAGTTGAGTTGGCCGCCGGGTTAATGCTTTAGAGACGACTCAATTTGGTGAAAACCTGAGCAGTTATCTTGTCGGTAGAAACCCTTGAGCAGATACATACTTTTATTCTTTATTGAGTAATTTCACATAATGCTCATAACGCGTGGCATTTATTTCGGCATTATCTAAAGCGGCTAAAACAGCACAATTAGGCTCGTGGGTATGATCGCAATTATTAAACTTACAATCGTATGAGCGCTCATTAATCTCGACAAAACCTTGTTTAATTTCTTCTCGGTTTTTAAAAACGGGATTAAAGCCTCTAATTCCAGGTGTGTCGATAAGCTGTCCACC
>CAZORZ010000142.1:0-4429 GCA_964582255.1 uncultured Gammaproteobacteria bacterium
GCTTGACGCTTTTCTTTCATTGTTTTTTCAGGTTTCTTTTTAATCGCCTTTTTAGAATCTTGACCTTTAGACATAAATCTCTCCTTTAATTAAGTAGCTTCATATTTTAAAATAACTGAGCAAGAAATGTCCAATTTTATTTGCCATATCTCACGGATAAGATATCTCAAGGTTAGATAGGGAGTTAGATATGACTACCCAATATTCATGTTTTAACTATCTGAGTGGATTTGTATTGTTATGTGCTTTATGCATTATATAAGGTAAAAAACCCAATAATGATAAAACCAAAACCTGTGATATAGTGTAGGTATTTTGTGTTGATATACTCTGCTAATAAACTCCCTGCTAATACCCCGATAGCCGAAGCTACGATTAGAGCAGTAGAAGCTGCAAAAAACACGGTGTATTTATTGACTTCTTTATCTGGGGCAAACAGCATTGTTGCTAATTGAGTTTTATCTCCTAGCTCAGCAACCAACACAACAATAAATATGGTTAAGAATATTTTCCAATCCACTCATTAAATCCTCAATAGTTTTTCTTCATTATTTGAAATTCGATTGCTTATCCACTAGATAGGCGACTATATTTATTAGTATTATTTTATTCAAGGTTTAACTGATGCGTCTATAGCTATTCAATATAATTAAAATTATTGGTGGTAATGGAAGTCACACGCCATTGTTTTATCGCTTGCTGCCAAAAATTATTGATGTTGTGGCTATTAACTATTGGTTTTTGGCCTAGAGCTTTTAATACTATGTTTAAAGAGTGAATTTTTCGTTTATTGTTTAATGGCTCAGCCAAATTCTGTTTACTCAGTTTTTCATCGCCTTTAACTATTAATGGATGATGAAAATATTTAGGAGTGTTGAAGCTTAGTAGTGTTTGAAGGTCTATATGGATCGGCGTTAAAGCCAACAGGTCAACTCCACGCACAACTTCTGTGATGCCTTGCAGTTCATCATCGGCTATCACTGCTAGATGGTAAGCAATGATTTTATCGGCTCTACGTATTACCCAATCTGAACATAGTCGCTGAATATTAAAATTTTGTGAGCCATAAATTCGATCTGTGAAACACGTGTTTTTATCTTTGGTTTTCAACCGGAGTGAGTGTTTGCTTAGATCTAGATTTTTGGTTAAGCAATTTTTCGGATAAATTAAACCAATGTTAGATGTTATTGCTGTTGCCTTGAGTTGTTTGCGAGAGCATTCGCAGGCATAGATATGCCGACTATTTATTAATTGTTGAATGATATCGTTGTAAGCATCTATGCGAGTACTTTGGTACAGCACTTGTTCATCCCATTCAAAACCAAAGCCTTCTAGTTGTTGAAGCTGTTTAGAGGCCATGCCTTTGACGATCCGAGGTGTATCAACATCTTCAATTCTTACCAGCCATTTTCCATTATTAGCTTTTGCCTGCAAATAACTACAGGTGGCAGACATTAATGAACCTAGATGCAAAGGCCCTGTCGGAGAAGGGGCAAAACGACCAATGTAAAGCTCATTGGTCATGGGGATTATTTAGCTAATAAATGTTCTAACATTTGAGTGTAAATCAGCGTGAGTTTTTCTATATCTTCGATTTTGACGCATTCGTTGAGTTGATGAATGGTTGCATTGACAGGGCCTAGCTCTAACACCTGTGCGCCAGTGGGCGCTATAAAACGGCCATCAGAGGTGCCACCAGCTGTTGATAATTTGGTATCAAAACCCATAATATTTTTAATAGATTTTTGTGCAGCTTCAACCAAATCACCTTCGGCAGTTAAAAAAGGCAACCCTGATAAATTCCATTCAATGTCATAGTTAAACTTATGTTTTTTAAGTAATTCATGGACTGTTTTTTTAATGTCATCGGGTGTTAATGCGGTCGAAAAACGTAAATTAAAAATAATTTCTACTGTGCCAGGAATAACATTGGTTACTCCAGTGCCACCGTTGATATTGGATATCTGTAATGATGTTGGAGGAAAAAACTCATTACCTTCATCCCATTTAATTTGACTTAGTTCGGTTAAAAATGGTGCTGCTAAGTGAATGGGGTTTGAGGCTAAATGTGGATAGGCCACATGGCCTTGCTTCCCTTTTACAGTGAGTGTGACACCCAAGGAGCCACGACGACCATTTTTAACCACATCACCCACAATGTTGGTACTTGAGGGTTCGCCGACTAATGCCCAAGTGATTTTTTCACCACGTGCTTCTAGTGCCTCAATGACTTTTACGGTGCCTTCGACAGAAGGGCCCTCTTCATCACTGGTAATCAAAAAAGCAATGCTACCTTTGTGCTGATGCTTGGCCAAAAACTCTTCGCAAGCAATAACAAAGCAGGCGATGCTTGATTTCATATCCGCACTGGCACGGGCGTATAACATGCCCTCGTGTTCAGTAGGTTCGAATGGTGGGTAAGTCCATTCTTCAACAGGACCCGTTGGCACAACATCGGTATGGCCGGCAAAGGCAAGTACTGGCGATTCAGTGCCTTTACGCGCCCATAAATTAGTGACTTTACCAAATTGCATGGTTTCACACTCAAAACCTAATACTTCTAAGCGTTTGATGAGTATGTCTTGGCAGCCTAAATCATCAGGTGTGACGGAAGGAATGGCTAATAATTGTTTAGCTAAGCTAAGTGTTGGCGACTCCATTATTTAAAAAACTCCGCATAGTTGTCAGCATTGAATCCAAGAATTGTTTTACCCTGTTTGATAATAAGGGGGCGTTTAATGATGGATTGATTTTCTAACATGATATCAACTGCCTTTTCGGCATTCATGCTATTCCTAATGTTTTCATCAAGCTTGCGCCACGTCATACCTTTACGATTAATGACGGTTTCCCAACCAAGATCATCGATCCATTGCTGCAAAGATTCTTTATCAATGCCTTGCTTTTTATAGTTATGAAACTCGTACTCGATGTTATTTTCATCTAGCCAAGTACGGGCTTTTTTAACGGTGTTGCAGTTGGGTATGGCGTAAAGCTTAATCATTAGCTTTATTTAATGTCGCGAAGTAATTCGTTAATACCCACTTTAGAGCGAGTCTTGGCATCTACTTGTTTAACGATGACAGCACAATATAAGCTATATTTTCCATCAGCAGATGGCAAGTTACCAGAAACCACAACAGAGCCTTCAGGGACACGTCCGTAGGTCACTTCGTCAGTAGCACGGTTGTATATTTTTGTACTTTGACCAATGTAAACACCCATTGAGATGACTGAGTTCTTTTCGACGATAACGCCTTCAACCACTTCTGAACGTGCGCCGATAAAGCAGTTATCTTCGATAATTGTTGGCGAGGCCTGTAATGGCTCTAAAACACCACCAATGCCAACGCCACCAGATATATGAACATTTTTACCTATTTGAGCGCATGATCCAACAGTTGCCCATGTGTCTACCATAGTGCCTGTATCGACATAAGCACCAATGTTGACATAAGACGGCATAAGAACAGTGCCAGAGCCTATAAATGAGCCATGACGAGCAGTGGCAGGAGGCACAACACGTACACCTGACTCACGAAACTCTTTGGTGTTCATGTCAGCAAATTTTGAATGAACCTTGTCATAATAATTAGTGAAGCCACCTTTAATAAATTGGTTGTCTTCAATGCGAAATGATAATAAAACAGCTTTCTTTAACCATTCGTTTACTTTCCAGCCTGAATCAGTTGGCTCTGCGACACGAGCAACACCGCGATCGAGCATGTCTACAGCTTCTTTAACGGCATCTTTTACTAAGGTTTCTACATTACGTGGAGTGATGTCAGCACGACGTTCGAAAGCTTCTTCTATAATTTGTTGGATATCAGACATGGTTTGTTCCTCTGTTAAGTGTAATTCTGTTCAAATAGGGTGTTGATGCGATTTGCCGCATCTAGGCATTCGTCTAGTGGTGCAACCAAGGCCATACGAATATAGTTTTCACCAGGATTAATCGCATTATGCTCTCGGGATAAATATTGTCCCGGTAAGGCGCTTATATTTTGTTCTGCAAATAATTTTTGCGCAAAATCAATATCAGACTCAGGTGTTTTCGCCCACAGGTAAAAACCAGCATCTGGTAAAATAGGCGCTAGGCTATCACTTAATAGGGTAATAACGGCTGAAAATTTTTGCTGATAGAGTTTGCGGTTTTCAATCACGTGATGTTCATCAGCCCACGCGGCGATACTTGCTGTTTGCGTCGCTGGCGGCATGGCACAACCGTGATAGGTACGATACAGCAAAAACTGTTCGATAATGTCAGCATCACCCGCCACAAAACCTGAGCGTAAGCCCGGTAGGTTAGAGCGCTTAGATAAGCTATGAAATACCATGCAATGCTTGAAACTGTTATTACCCATTGCCGCCGCCGCTTGTAAAAGTCCTGCTGGCGGATTGGTTTCATCAAAATAGATTTCTGAATAAC
>CAZORZ010000143.1:0-3868 GCA_964582255.1 uncultured Gammaproteobacteria bacterium
CGGAAATTCCTTTTCTATGGCCTTGGAACTATATCCCAGCGTGTTTGATAAAATTTTTGTCAACTTGATCAAAGTAGGTGAAGAAAGCGGGAAAATGACTGACGTTCTTGCCGATATAACGTCAACCTTAAAATGGCAAGATGAGCTGCTATCAAAAGCCAAAAAAGTGATGATGTATCCTTTGATATCAGGTGTGCTTATTATGACCATCATCATGGGCATGATGATTTTTGTAGTACCAGAAATCATGAGTGCCATTGTCGCCTTGGGGGGAGAAATTCCCATCGAAACACGAATGTTATTGGCGACATCAGAGTTTATGACAAGCTATTGGTATGTCATTATTCTAACGCCATTTATTACCACAGCAGTGGTTAAGTATTTGAATAAAACCAACTCTAAGTTTTTATATAAGTTCGATAATATGATGCTCAATGTTGCCATTATTGGTGCGGTCAATAAAAAAATTAAAATCTCACGTTTTACCCGTTATTTCGCATTAATGTATGGCTCTGGAATTACTGTATTACAATCAATAGCGATGAGTAAAGACGTGGTCAGTAATGCAGTGTTAGAAGATGCCATTCAACGTGCTTGGCAACAGATATCAGAAGGTAGCAGTATTAGTGAAAGCTTTAAAAATACGGGTATTTTTCCACCGATAGTTATACGTATGATGCGTATAGGCGAAACCGGTGGACGTATGGATGAAGCATTAAATAACGCAACGTATTTCTTTGAAAGAGATATAGATGATGCAGTTGCGAAGATGGAACCAATGTTACAAACAGTGTTAATGGCAGTGTTAGGTTTCGTGGTTATATGGTTGGTCGTCGCCTTATTTGGCCCTCTTTATGACACTATTTCAACGATAGAATTATAGGCTAATGTGTGAATAGACTATTATACTTTACTGGATATAGAATGGTTGCCCAAGAATGGAATGGCAGCGATTTAAAAAACAGTGTCTTTTTTGAGCCAGATGAACAAGGCTTCGAGCTATTTAAAACGTATCTTCAATCAATTAATCAAGAACCTATTCGGTTATTGGTTGATTTGATCGAAGAAGAGTTTCGTCAAGCGACCATTCCGCTAGTACGTGGCCCAGATCGAACTGCACTGATAAAGCGACACTTAGAGAAGTTTTTTCGCCATTCAAAATTTCGCCATGCATTTACCCAATCAATAGAAAAAAAGAAAAACCGCAAAGAAGAAAACTTAATATTTACGGGTTTAACAAACCCAGAATTGATAGAGCCGTGGCTAGCAGTCATTGAAAAAACAAAAACGCCATTAGCAGGGATAATAAGCTTACCCATTATCAGTGAACGATTTGTTGAGCAATTAGAAAATAAAACAAAATGCGTTATTTTGGTTTCTCAGCAAGTCCCAAGTAATTTGCGCCAAACGGTATTTTTAGATGGAAAATTAGTACTGAGTCGATTAGTACCTATAGCCAGTTTTTACCAAGGCAAGTATGCCGAAGATGTCGTCAGAGATATAGACAGCACGCAACGCTATTTAGTGAGTCAGCGCATAATAGAACGTGCAGATACAATAACAGTGCATATCTTATCGAGTAATCGCCATTTTGATAAATTAAAAATCGCTTGTGCCGAAAGTCATTATTTAGATTATGAGATACATAATATTAATGAGCTTTTAAAAGCTAGAGCGATTGATTTGTACGATGAGCAAGACTTTAGCTCTGCACTGTTTTGCCATGAATCAACAAAAATACGTTTCGTAAACCACTATGCAAGAAAGCAAGATAAGCGTTATTTAAAACATTATTTTGTGGGTTTAAGCTTAAAATTTATGGGCATTGCTATTTTTGTTATAGGCCTTGGCTTAGGTGTCTCAAATGCAGTTCAAGGCTATCTATATCAAAATAGTATCGCTGAAATGACAGGGCTAAAAAATCAGTATGATATTCAATATAAACGATTAGAAGAAAAATCAAAATCATTACCTGCTTCAACAAAAGATATGAAGCTTGCCGTTGAAGTGGCAAATGTTATTAATGAAAATTATAACAACACTCCCGAAAAACTAATGGTTAAGTTAAGCCAAGACTTACGGCTATTTGCAGATTTACGATTAACTGGACTAGACTGGTTTATTGCAGACTTGAACACCCGAAATAGAGCGAATGAAGTGAGATGGGGTACGTCCAAGAAAAGAAAAAGAGGCAGAAGAGATAACCGGAGAGCAGTTAATAAAAGTAACTTCAAAGGTCATCATGAAATATTAATATTTGACGGTGAATTTATAAACTTTAAAGGCAATTACCGCTATGCTTTAAGCGTATTATCTGATTTTGAAAATTTATTAAAAGAGTCAGGTAAATATGATTTAGTCGAAGTCTTAGTCAAGCCGTTAAATATCGGCGGAGAGGCTTCATTGGTAGGTAATGTCACTAAAAAAGATAAACAAACAGCATTCGAAGCCAAGTTTAAAATCAAAGTGACCACAAAGGTACCGCTTAATGTTTAAGTTGATTGATTTTATTTTTTTACGTAGGTCATTAATTGTCTTTACGGTACTGGTCTTATCATCCATCGTGTTTTATTTTGGAGGCGTGAAATTTAAGCAGTTAGCGCAAGATGACTTTAATGCGGCCAAATCGGCATTAAACTCTAGCCACAGCGCGTTAAATAAACAGTCAAAAGAAATAGCACTAGTGGATAAGTATCTCACTGAATTTAAAGCACTGAGTAATAGTGGTTTTATAGGAGAAGAGCGAAGATTAAGCTGGGTAGAGAGCATGAAAGAAGCTAATAAAACAATCAAGCTGCCCGTCTTTAAATACTCCATAAAACCTCAAGAACAGTATGAAAGGCCGGGTATTAAAGCCAGTAAAACGGTTAAAAGCCTAAGCTCTCCGATGATCCTTAATTTAGGTTTATTGCATGAAGGCGATTTGTTTAAAGTGATTCAATTAATAGAAGATAATGTCCAAAGTAGATTTGTCATAGATTCATGTAAATTACAGAGTAAAAAAGTAGACACGCTGAATATTAATAAAGAAAATATCTCAGCAAGGTGTGTATTACGCTGGGTCAATTTAAAAGTAAAAACAAACAAATGAAAAATAATATAGCTTTAATTATAGGGGCATTAGCGATTTTAAGTGGATTAAGCGTTGTTAATGCAGCGACAGATTTCGGGACATTAATCACAACGGCATCAGAACGTAAAATTATTGACGACAATCGCTACGTGATAAAAAAAATAACCACAGTGGCGACATTGAAAGTAGAGCCGCAAAAAGTAACCGAATATAAAACTATCGAAAAAGAATTTAAAATTTCAGGTATTTCAATAGCCAATAATGGCTTAGACAGCGCATGGATAAATGGAAAGTTATACGAAAATGGCGAAATGTTAGACAGTAAAACAAAGCTAACCATCTATGGTGAAAAACGCAAAGTGCGTTTAACCGTCAGAAACGGAAAAACTTACTATGGCCAAAGTGGTGATACAGTAACGGTAAGCTATAAAGTTGCACTAACCGAGTAAATAAAATGCGTTGTTATTCTAAACAACAAGGTTTTGCGCTATTAATATTCTTATTGGCTTTAATGAGTATGGGAGGCGTGCTCTTGCTATCATCGTTGCAAGAAACACAGCAAGCAGTCGAAAAAAACAGATATGAGCGCAATCAGCAGGCATTAATAGAAGCCAAGCAAATGTTGCTTTTTCATGCCTATAATTACCCGGAATTAAGCGACCAAGCAAAAGGTCCCGGTTACCTACCTTGCCCCTATGATGAAGTTGACGGCTATTCGGGGACTATTTCATCAACCATTTGTGAAGCAGTTGGTCGTTTTCCTTACAATCATCCCAATTTAGGCTTTCATGAAGT
>CAZORZ010000143.1:3878-4425 GCA_964582255.1 uncultured Gammaproteobacteria bacterium
AGATGCCAATGGCGAACACCTTTGGTATGCAGTATCCAATAATTTTTACAATTTAGGATCAACCACCTTTATAAATTCAGATACCCTAGGAACAATTTCTGTCTACGATCAAGCTGAAAATTTGATGTATGACGGAGCAGTTGAAGGCATTGCCGCCATCATCATTGCGCCAGGATCACCGATAAGCCGTGATGATGATGGAGATGGAGATGCTGATTACGTACAAGTTAGAAGCACCAATGCGGATAAAGAAACAGCAAAAAATTATTTAGATGCGTTAAATTGTTTTGATAATGCAGTTTTTGACAGTGTAAGCAGCTGCTCTATTTCAGGAGTTGATAAAACAGAAAGGAAACGCGGTTTTATTTTAGGCGATAATAAAGTGGCCAATAAAAACGTCTTTATTAACGACCAAATAATGATAGTGACGGCAGAAGAAGTGCTAGCAATGGCAAGAAAATCAGTTTTAGAGCAATATAGTCTCGCCATTAATGAATACAGAAGTAATACAGTTGGTAATTACCCATGGTTATTCAATTACAAAACT
>CAZORZ010000144.1:0-4420 GCA_964582255.1 uncultured Gammaproteobacteria bacterium
ACCAACAGCTAATGATTGAGCATCACCTAACGCTTCTTGCAACTTGCTGGTAAACCGATCTATTCTCATAATGATTTCACTTAAATTTCTGTTAGACACTACATAGTTATGACTGTTGAGATTTCAACACTTTTGTTTTACAGTTTTTCTTTTGCTGAGCCTTCTACTACTAACCTATCTTTTAAAGCGCGTCATCAATCCAAATCAAGCTCGCCATTCGGCCTGTTTCACCATCTCGACGATAAGAATAAAATTTATCTTGTTCGGCATAGCTACAAAAATCACCACCATAAATATCGCTAACGCCTAATTCAGCCAACTGGTCATGCGCTAAAGCGTAAAGATCGGCTAACCACTTGTGATTGGCTTGCGCTTTAAAATGACGCCGTGCATTGTTATATTTAGCACAAAACTGCTGCTTTACCTCATCACCCACTTCAAAGTGAGCTTGGCTAATAGCAGGCCCTAGCCATACCATTAAATCATGAGGTTTGGATTGCATGGTTTGCAGTGTTTTCGTGACAATACCATCGAGCAAGCCTTTCCAGCCAGCGTGTATTGCTGCCACTTCGCTGCCTTGTTTATTGCAAACTAACAACGGCAAGCAATCTGCGGTTAACACCACAGCTACGGTGTTTTTTTGCATTGTGATGGAGGCATCTCCGTCTCGATCTAATGACCGATCTAAATCAATCACCGCAACACTATGAGTTTGATTCAGCCATTCTGGTTCTGCTGGTAAATGTGCTCTAGAAGTAAGAAGCCGCCTATTTTCTGCCACATGTTTAGCATCATCATTAACATGTGTTGCTAAATTTAAGCTATTCCACGGCTCAGAACTGACCCCACCACATCGGCTAGTGACTATTGATTTTATCAGTTCAGGTGCTGGCCAATCAGGCTCTATGAAGGAAATCATGCGCCCTGATCAGAGCGCTCGATAACTGCCATCAACTGTTGCATGTCGTCAGGTAGTTCTGTTTCATAGCTGACTAATTCTTCTGTGATGGGATGGACAAAAGTTAGTTTTTTTGCGTGCAAAGCTTGGCGTTTAAATTGATGTAACATCATTTTCAACTCATCAGAAATTGCTTTGGGCAAGGCAAGCCTTCCACCATAAACAGGATCGCCAACTAATGCGTGCCTTAAATCTGCTAAATGCACACGAATTTGATGGGTGCGCCCAGTTTCTAGGTTCACCTTAATACTGGTGAAATTATTATATTTTTTTAGCACGCTAAAATGGGTAATGGCTTCTTTACCGTCATCAACCACTGCCATTTTTTTTCTATCTGAAGGGTGGCGGCCAATGGGCTTATCAACCGTTCGCCCCGCTGTAATAACACCTTGTGTCACTGCTCTATATTCTCGTTTTACTGACCGCTGTTGCAACTGCTTGACCAAATGTGCGTGTGCCGTTAACGAGCGTGCAACCACCATAACACCACTGGTGTCTTTATCTAAGCGATGCACGATACCTGCTCGTGGCAATTGCTCTAATGACTGGTCAATCGCTAACAAACCATTTAACAAGGTGCCTGTTTGATGACCTGCCGCAGGGTGAACCACTAAACCTACGGGTTTATTAACCACAAATAACGCGTCATCTTGATACACTATGTCGAATTTAATATCTTCTGGCTTATCTTCTATCTTTTTCTCGACCGGCACATCTATACTCACCAGATCACCAAAACACAGTTTATGTTTCGGTGGATAACACTGCTGATTAACTTGTATAAACTGTTGTTTTATCCAGTGTTGAATTTTACTGCGTGAATACTCTGGCAACCTTTGTGCTAAACACTGGTCGAAGCGTTTACCAACTTCTTGTTGATCGACATGGAACTGTTGCTGAATTAATTGACTCGACACTTTATAATAGACTTATTTGAAAAACTGAATTCTACCGCTATGAAACAACTATTCATACTCACTTTACTGAGTTTATCGCTAATTGCTTGCAGCACCAAAGAAAATGACCCCACCGCACACTGGGATGCACAGCGTTTTTATACGGAAGCGAAGCTGACTATGGACACTGGAAACTTCGAGCAAGCGATCGAATATTTAGAATCTTTAGAGTCTCGTTTTCCCTTTGGTAAATTTGCCACGCAAGCTCAGCTTGATGTGATTTATGCCTATTACCAGTTTAACGAACCTGAAGCAGCGATTGCTGCAGCCGACCGTTTTATTAAGCTAAACCCTAAGCACCCCAATGTGGATTACGCCTATTATATAAAGGGTTTAACCAACTTTGATCGGGGCGGCACCATTTTAGACTTGCTCAAAGAACGTGATTTATCTGAATTTGACCCTTCTAGCCTTGACGCATCGTATCGAGATTTAAGTGTTTTAGTGGCCCTATTTCCAAACAGCCGTTATGCGCCTGATGTTAAACAACGCTTAGTATTTTTACGCAACCAAATGGCTAGATCTGAGCTGAATATCGCAAAATACTATCAATCTCGTGAAGCATGGGCTGCTGCTGCAAACCGCGTTAAAATTATTTTACAACAATATCAAGGCTCAGAAGTTATTGAAGAGGCATTAAGAGTACAACTAGATGCCTACCAACAATTAGGCTTTGATGGTTTGGCTGATGGCATCCAAAGAATTTTAGAGCTTAATTATGGTGCTTAATAACAATCGCTCAGCCTCTTCGACTGTTAGCGGCACACTATAAAGAAAACCTTGTACCCCTTGGCATTGAACAGACTTTAAAAACTGTTCTTGCTCTATCGTTTCAACGCCTTCTGCCACCACCTCTAAGTTAAAACTATTCGCCAGTGTAATTGATACTTCAATTATCGCTTCGTCATTAGAGTCCTTACCCACATCCGCAACGAACGTCTGGTCTATCTTTAAGCGTGACAAGGGGAAACGCTTTAAATTAATTAATGACGAATGTCCCGTGCCAAAATCATCAATAGAAAGGCGCATACCCAGCTCGGATAATGAAACCAAGTTATGATGAGCATTATCGGCATCTATAAAAATAGCTGACTCAGTCATTTCACATTCAATTTTATCAATAAATTGAATCGCTCCTGTATCATTTAAAATGGCTAAAAGGTCGGAATAAAGCCCTCTATCGGCTAATTGTCTTCGAGATAAGTTAAATGCTACTCGCTTAAATGGTAACTGAGCCTCCGACCATAAAACCACTTGTTCACAAATGGCCTTAAACACCCACAGACCTATTTTTACGATAAATCCCGTCCCTTCTGCGGCAGGTATAAATTGAGCAGGAGAAATTAATCCTTTTTGGGGGTGCTGCCAGCGAATTAAGGCTTCAAAGCCTATGACCTCTTTATTTGGTAAAGAATACTGTGGCTGATAAACCATATAAAACTCAACTTTTTCTAGCGCCTGATGTAATTCAATATCTAAGGTAAAGCCTGCTACAGTTGTTTCTAATAGCTCTGGAACGAACATATGAAAACAGTTTTTACCTGATTTTTTAGCAGCATACATTGCTGTATCGGCTTGCTTAATAAGTTGCTCACAGTTACTTCCTTGCTCTGGATACAGCGTTACTCCAATACTTGTCGAGACATCTAGCGCATAACCTTGAAGTTTTATTTTCTTTTCAAATTTCTGCTGCAATTTATGTAAGAAGCTCATCAAATGATCTCTATTGCCAATATCTTCAAGCAAAATCACAAATTCATCACCGCCAAAGCGAGCAATAGTATCAACGGCTCGACACAAAGAATTCAAGCGCCTCGCTATCTCAATTAATAGCTCATCACCCACGCTGTGCCCTAATGAATCATTGACGCTTTTAAAGTTATCCAGATCCAAAAATAATAACGCGCCCTGATTATTTGAACGCTTTGCTCTTTCGATTGCACGTTCAAATTGCTGATCAAAAAATAGTCTATTGGGCAGTCCCGTTAAGGCATCGTGCGTTGCTTGAAACTCTAGTTTCTTTTCTGCTGCAACAATGTCGCTAATATCACGCGCTAAAAACAACACCGTATTTTTGTTATTTTCTTGCTGGCCTGTCGCCACTACTCGACCTTCAAAACTTACCATCCCCTTTTTTACTTCAAGCTGATAACTCAATTTTTGCAGCAAATTAGTTTTTATCGCTTGTTTAATAGCCGTTATAAATTGGTCTGCTAAAGCTTTAGGTAAAACATCGTGGATGTACTTGCCGATTAAAAACTGTTTGCTATCAAATAAAAGCTTTGGATCTTCATTTGCTAAGATATCGACATACAAACCATCTTCGTCAATCAAAAACAGCAAATCAGGCATGGCATTTAAAATGGATTCTTCTCGTTCTTTTAACGATTGTTTTTGCTTAATATAAAGGGCTTTCAGCTCATCTGAAGAAATGTTTAATGACCCCTCTAGGGTATATCTGTCTTGATCGGCCGACTCATAACTTTGATCGATGCGTGTTAGTAAC
>CAZORZ010000145.1:0-4420 GCA_964582255.1 uncultured Gammaproteobacteria bacterium
CAAAAGGAGGGAACCTAGTTTTTGTTTATAGGTCTATTTTACTGTGCTAGCCCAGCACAAGTGCTCGTTCATCCCCCCAGAGCGAGCTTGATTCAGTTTCCCCAACTGAATCAACCGTTGACCCTGTCCTAGTGGCAGGGTTTCTTTTTATTATCAGTAGTTTATATTACATATCTAAAGTTAAATCAAGCATTTTATAGCAGCTATTTTCAAGCTCTTGCATACCGTCTTTAGAGGTGGCAGAAAATGTTTGAACAGAAACATCACTGCTCGCTAGTTCGGCTTGAGTTTTCATGAGTACTTTTTTACGATCACTATTATTTAATTTATCTGATTTGGCTAATAAAATATGAATATTTAAAGTGCCATATAACATTTCGATTAATGCTTGGTCCCGTTCAGAGACACCTCGGCGGATATCGACCACAATAACGATGCCTTTTAAGGCTTGTCGCTCTAACAAAAAGTTTGAAAGGGTGTTATCCCAATGCGCGCGCATTTTTTTAGGCACTTTGGCATAGCCATAGCCAGGTAAATCGACCAATTTATGTTCTTCGGTTAATTTGAAAAAATTAATGAGTTGTGTTCGGCCAGGGGTTTTACTTGTTTTGCACAGATTTTTTTGTCGACATAAGGCATTGATGGCAGTTGATTTTCCTGCGTTAGAACGTCCAGCAAACGCAATTTCATAACCGCTATCTTCGATGCATTGGTCAAGTGTGTGCGCGCTGGTAATATAGGAGGCTTGATGAAAAATAGTCATTAAAGAGTCTAACAATAAGTTGATTAATAAAAATGGAGAAAGCGTTCACAAGGGGTTAAATAACCTTAACATTGTTGACTTTAAAGGTCGCTATGAATTTGTTGACGAGTGACTAAATTCAACTAGACTAGGCACATGGAAAAGAAAACACCCTCATTAAGCACGCTACGACGTTTAAGGCCTCTTGCAGAGTTTGACACGGATAAGCTGTTAGCTCTTGCCGGTGAATTAGAGGAAAAAACGGCGTTAAAAAAAGAACAGATACTCGCATTAGGTGAGACTAACGATGATAGTTTATTTGTACTGAGCGGTGATTTTGTGACGACATCGGTTGATGGCAAACAGAAAAAAGTGAGTGTTGCTGATGAAGAGTTGTTAAACCCTCTGGCTCAGCTACGCCCAAGCATGTATAAACTTGAAGCTATTAATACGGTGCAATACCTTAAAATCCCTAAATTATTGCTGACACAATTCTCCTCCTATGGAGAGACAGATGCCAGTTCAATTGATTTTGACATGATGGACGATAATTCAACAGTTAATGATATTACGTTGAAAATTTGCAAAGACATGATGAGTGATGAATTATCCTTGCCGAGTTTGCCTGAGGTCGCACTAAAAATTCAACAAGTGTATCAAGATGATCTGGCCGATATGGAGACCATTGTTAATCTTCTTATGGCTGATCCAGCAATTTCTGCAAAATTAATTAAAATTGCGAATAGTGTTGTCTATCAAGGTGCTGTGCCAACAGAAACATTGAAGTCAGCGATTATGCGATTAGGCATTGATACCACGTATAAGCAAGTGATGGCTTACGCGGCGCACGATTTATTTAATAGCAGTTCGTCGCTGTTAAAAGAAAGAATGTCTACACTTTGGGCACACAGCCGAAAAGTGGCAGCGATTAGCTGGGTGCTGGCAGATGAGACCAAGCTATTTAACCCTGATTTAGCGATGTTGGCAGGTCTAGTTCATGATTTAGGCATTATTGTTATTCTTGAGTATCTTGAAAAGGAAGGTTTATCATCAGATGAGTCGGTTGATGTTGATGATGTCGTGGATTCTTTGCGTCCGCTGATTACCGGTATGTTAATGAATAAATGGAATTTCACTGACGAGACTAAAACTGTAGCCGAAGAGTGCGAAGAATGGTTTAGGAATCCTGATGATGCCGCAGATTTATGCGATATCGTGATGTTAGCGCAGTATCATGCCTTTATTGGCACAGAAGAAATGAAAGGGTTGCCTTTAATAACGACCTTGCCTGCAATGAAAAAATTGGGCTTAAACCCTGTTGATAGCATTGCTTTAATTAGAAATTCGAAAGATAAAATTAAAGCAATGGAAGAGATGTTTAAGTAGTCAACGCTATCCTAAGCGGTTGGTTTTTCTCGTATGTCCAGCAGCTTCTAAACGCTCTAAATATTGCGCCCACTTTTTCTCATAATTAGCGCCCAGCTGATACAAATACTCCCAACTATAAATACCGGTATCGTGATTATCGTCAAAAATCAGTTGCAGTGCGTAGTGTCCAACAGGCTCTATGCGGCCAATATTGACATCTTCCTTACCGATTTGAAGCACTTCTTGGCCAATACCGTGGCCCTGCACTTCTGCCGAAGGCGAATATACGCGAAGATATTCTGTTGATAAATCAAAGGTTGAACCATCGTCGAATTTTAATTCAAGAATGCGTGATACTTTATGGAAGTTCACTTCGGTTGGTTTAGGGTTTGACATAGCTGTTCTCTAAATTTTTAAATAGTTTTCTTTAAGGAAACTCTGAACAAGTTCAAATTTTATTAACTTAATCAGTGTCTCCTAATAATATTGGGAAATGGGGTGAAAATAGCCTTACAAAATATATTGAGCTAAATCTTCATCTTCGGCAAGTTCACCTAATTGTTCATCGACATAGTTTTCATCAATAACTATAGTGATATTAGGTGTGTCAGAGGCTTCAAAGCTTATGCTTTCTAACAGACGCTCTAAAATCGTATGCAAACGACGAGCACCAATGTTTTCTTGGTTTTCATTGACTTGAAAAGCGACCTCCGCAATTTTTTGCAACCCAGCATCAGTGAATTCTAAAGTCACATTCTCAGTTTTCATTAAGGCCTCATACTGCTCAGTTAATGAGGCATCAGGTTCTCTTAAGATACGCACGAAATCATTAACTGTTAAAGGGTGAAGCTCAACTCGAATGGGTAAGCGACCTTGTAACTCGGGCACTAAATCACTGGGTTTAGAGAGGTGAAAGGCACCCGACGCGATAAATAAAATATGGTCAGTTTTTATCATGCCCAGTTTAGTAGTGACCGTGCAGCCCTCAACTAAGGGTAATAAATCACGTTGCACTCCTTCGCGAGAGACATCGCCACCACTGGCCCCACTACGTTTAGTTACCTTGTCTATTTCGTCAAGAAAAACGATGCCATTTTGTTCGACATTGTCTAAAGCGGCTTGTTTAAGGTCATCTTCATTAATCATTTTAGACGCTTCTTCTTCCTCTAAATATTTAAGCGCATCTTTGACGGATAGTTTTTTGTTTTTACTTTTCTTAGACCCTAGGTTTTGAAACATACCTTGTAATTGATTGGTCATTTCTTCCATACCAGGAGGAGCCATAATCTCTACGCCAACACTGGGTAATTTAACATCAAGTTCGATTTCCTTGTCGTCAAGTTTTCCTTCACGAAGCATTTTACGAAATTTTTGACGGGTGTTACTGGTGCTATCATTAGCTTCTTCAGCGAAATCTTTGGGCTTAGGCAATAAAATGTCTAAAACGCGTTCTTCAGCAGCATCTTCTGCTCTACGTTTGACCTTAATCATTTCAGATTCGCGCATCATTTTAATGGCGGTATCAGCAAGATCACGAATGATCGACTCAACATCGCGGCCAACATAGCCAACTTCGGTGAATTTGGTGGCCTCTACTTTAATAAAAGGTGCATTAGCTAATTTTGCTAGGCGACGTGCTATTTCAGTTTTACCAACACCTGTTGGCCCAATCATTAAAATATTTTTAGGTGTAATTTCATTGCGCAACGCAGGATCGACTTGCATACGACGCCAGCGGTTACGTAATGCAATGGCCACTGCACGCTTGGCTTGATCTTGACCAATAATATGTTTGTCTAACTCTTGGCTGATTTCACGAGGAGTCATGGGTGATTGACTGGTTGCTAAGGTATCCACTGTTATTTCCGTTGTTCGTTTGTTAATAATGTGAGTTCTAGTATTCTAACTCTTCGATGGTGCGATTATGGTTGGTATAGATGCAAATATCAGCGGCAATTTTTAAGCCTTTTTCAACGATATCGCGTGCTGAAAGTTCGGTGGTATCAAGCATTGCTTGTGCCGCTGACAATGCAAAAGAGCCACCAGAGCCAATAGCCATTAAACCACCTTCAGGTTCGATCACATCGCCATTGCCCGTAATAATCAATGATGCTTCTTGGTTAGCGACGCAAAGTAAGGCTTCGAGTTTTCTTAAGGCTCTGTCACTACGCCAGTCTTTTGCAAGTTCTACAGCAGAGCGCACCATGTGGCCACTGTGCTTATCTAGTTTTGCTTCAAATAGCTCAAATAAAGTAAAGGCATCAGCAGTACCGCCAGCAAAACCGGCAATTACTTGGCCTTTATAAAGAC
>CAZORZ010000146.1:0-4386 GCA_964582255.1 uncultured Gammaproteobacteria bacterium
TTGCATTATTTATCGTCACTTTTGCCTTAAAGCTTTTCAGCCTTATCCCTGAAGACCTTTCTGACAAAATGGCTGACCCTCATCACAAATAAGTCTTCGAACATAAAATTTAAAACGCCTGATCTTCATCAGGCGTTTTTGTTTATAGCCTACTCAAATGTCTCAATTTTATATTTCTGCCGCACATAAATCATCAGGCAAAACGACCATTAGTATCGGTTTGTCAGCCGCTTTAAGCGAACATTACAAAGTACAAGTTTTTAAAAAAGGCCCAGATTACATCGACCCCATGTGGTTACAGCAAGCCAGCGGCCAAGCCGTTTATAATTTAGATTTCTATACCTCTTCGCATCACTATATTGTTAAGCAATACAAAAAGTATCAGCAACAATCACAAATCACTTTTGTTAAGGTAACAAGGGATTATATGATGGCATCAGTGTCGATGGTTCTGATTCTAATGCTGCTATGGCTAAGTTATTAAACCTTCCTGTGGTGCTAGTACTAGACACTCAAGGTACATCTCGTGGAATAGCACCTTTAATACATGGTTATGTTGGTTTTGATAAAGACATCAATTTTTCAGGTGTTATTCTCAATAAGGTTGCAGGCAGTCGTCATGAATCCAAACTAATCAGTGCGGTAGAAACCTACACTGACCTGCCTGTATTAGGCTCTATCTACCGCCACAAAGACCTAGAAATTGAGGAACGTCACTTAGGTTTAGTGCCTAATACAGAAATCACTGAATCATCTTCTCGCTATATCAATGGCTTAAAACAAGTTGTTAAGGATGGCATTAATTTAGACTTCTTTACTAAGAAACCAAATCAAATCAATACGGCTATAACCATTGATACTCAATCTAAGGTTCAACTAAGAATTGCTATCGCCAAAGACTCTGCTTTTGGTTTTTATTATGCTGATGATCTTGCCTATTTTAAGCAACAAGGTGTCGAGTTAATTGAATTTAATACCCTAAAAGATAAAGTTTTACCTCAAAATATTGATGCTTTAATTATTGGTGGTGGTTTCCCTGAAACGCACCTTAATCCTTTAAGCAGCAATGTAACGCTTTTAAACGACATTAAACAAAAAATTATCGCAGGCTTACCCAGTTACGCAGAATGTGGCGGCTTAATGTATCTATGTGAATCTATAGAATATCAAGATGTGACAAAAAAAATGGTTGGGCTTCTTCCTGAGCAAGTTATCATGCATCAAAAACCACAAGGTCGAGGTTATATTAAAATCCAACCAACAGCCGAACATCCTTGGCAGCCAGCACAAGAAGAAATTTCAGGCCATGAATTTCATTATTCATCCTTGAAATCAGAGGCAAACAGCTCTATATTTGCGTATTCTATGATAAGAGGTACGGGTATTAATCATCAATATGATGGTATTGTCCTGCACAACTTGATCGCGAACTATTGTCACCTACGCCAAACTGACCAGTGTCATTGGATAGATCACTTTATTTCTTTTATTCACCGTATTAAATCCGAATCCTCACATAGGAATGTGAAAAGGGTGTAATCGCTTGATGTGCATAGTGAAACGAAAAATTTCTTAGTCTCCTTATTGGTGATAAGAAAATTTCTTTTTTTTGCTCGGTGCATTAAGAGGTTGCGTCATTTTTATATTCTCTATCTGAGGAAGTGGGTTCAAGCATAAAAAGTCGTTAATTATGATTCATATCACTGAAACCGCCGCCGAACAAATTATCCAGTCTGCAAATCAGTCAGGTATAGCTCAGTCTACTTTACGCATCGCTGTGAAAAAGAATGATGATGGCACCTTTCATTATGCTATGGGCTTTGATGATGCCATTGCTGATGATGATCATAAGTTTGAATGTAATGGTGTCAGTCTAGTTGTTTCACCAAAAAGCGTAGAACTCGCAACAGGCATGACGGTTGATTTTGTGGAATTAGAAAAAGAGGAATTTAATTTTATTTTTCTAAACCCAAATGACCCTCAATATGTTCCAAGCAAAGATAAATAAGCGGTAAATAGATGTCCAACCCTACTGACAAAGAAAGCTCTTTTCAGTTTCCGCTTAACTTTCACGTCGAAATGAATGATGTTCAGCGTATTATTTATTGTCTTTTTAAATGCCGTTTAGTCAGCCATCTATTTATTATTTTTAGTATATTTGCTGCGCTTTTTATTACCCTTTTATTCAGTACTGCTGAATTAAATAACCATATTATTTTAGTTGCATCGGGATTGTTTTTTACTGCCTTCATTGTTTTGTTATTGACCTCAAAGTTAATTTGGAACAATTACATTAAACCCATTCAAGAGCTCGAAATTTGGGGTCAAAAAATCAGAAGTGGTGAGCTTGATTATAAAATGCCTCTGCCAAAAAATGGCGAGTTGACACAAGTTTCTGATGACCTTAATGACCTAGGCACCATGTTGCACCATCTCGCTAAAGATACTGATAAACAGCTTCAAGAGCATACACAATATACCGTACAAAAAACGCAATCACTGTCAATTTTGTATGATATTGCTGCCAGTATTAACACCTCTAATGACTTAAGTGATCTGCTAAAACGCTTTTTAAATACCCTCACTCAAATTCTCTCTGCCCAAGCTGGAGCGGTTCGGTTATTAAATAGCGACAACCAAATGGAGTTAGTCGCAAGCTTAGGTTTTGATGAAGACCTCATCGAAAAAGAAAAGCTACTCCCAGCTGATAGCTGTGCCTGTGGGCTTAACAATGCGACCGACACGGTGTTTTTTCAAGAGGACCTTTTACCTTGTGGAAAAAAAGTTGATCATCCATTTTTTAATAAAAAAATGGGTTTATTAGTCGTTCCATTAAAATATCAAGGTAAAACACTCGGTGTCTACAATCTATTTACTGATACGAAACAAGATATTAAAACCAATGACTATATAGAGCTGTTTACCAGTATAGGTAATCACTTAGGCATGGCCATTGCTAAGGCTCGATTAGATGAAGAATCAACCAACCTTTCTATCATGCAAGAACGTAATAGAATATCTTATGAACTACATGATTCTCTGGCACAAACGCTCGCCAGCATTCGCTATCAAGTACGGGTTTTAGATGAAATATTACATTCAGAGGATGAAGCCAGTACTTGGCAACAATTAGAAAAAATTGAAAGCACGGTTGACGAAGCAAATTCAGAATTACGTGGTTTAATTGCTCATTTCCAAGCGCCTATTCGCAAACAAGCTCTTGTGCCAGCCATTCAAGACTTAGTTAAACGCTTTAGAGCGGAAACAGATATCCATATCTTTTTTCAATATACTATTAAAGACCCTTTGCATTTGACTGATGAAATGCATTTAGAGGTGACTCGTATTGTTCAAGAAGCCTTAACTAATATTCGTAAACACAGCCAGGCGAATGTTGCGCGGATTATGATGCAAATAAAAAATAAGCAACGTCTGCATATTTTAATTGAAGATGATGGAATCGGCTTACCCGAAACCCAAGAGCAAGCAGAGCCTGGACAACAAATAGGCTTAACCAGCATGAATGATAGAGCAAAACGATTGAACGCAACACTTACCATGGAGAGTGATACTGATGAAGGCACGAAAATTATTTTGGATGTAAATCTTGATGCACCAAAACCCTCACAATCTGTTAATATTGACACTAACTTCCAACTGACAAGCTTATGAATTTACGCGTAATCCTAATTGATGATCACACCCTATTTCGTGAAGGCCTCGAAGGTTTATTATCTCGCAGAGAAATTGACGTAGTCGCCTCTGTCAGTAATGGACAAGAAGGTATCTTAAAAGCAGAAGAATTAAAGCCAAATATTATTTTGTTAGACATGCGTATGCCCGAAATGAGTGGCATTGAAGTACTGCAAAAATTAAGAAAATCTGGTCTAGAAATGCCCATTGCTTTATTAACCACCAGCACCGAAGAAAAAGATATTGTTGATTCTTTACGTGGTGGTGCTAAAGGCTATCTACTTAAAGATATGGAGCCAGATCTATTAGTTGTTGCATTACGTGACATTGTCGCAGGAAAAACAGTTGTCGCGCCAACGCTAGCGCCAGTATTAGCAAAAGTAATCCAAGGGGACATTCCTGATGAGCATGAAGTAAAAAGCCCTTTTGATGGTTTAACACCTCGTGAAACTGAAATTTTAGGTCTTTTGGCAGAAGGGCAAAGTAATAAAGTTATCGCGCGTAATCTGGGGATTTCTGACGGCACAGTTAAATTACACGTAAAAGCCATATTACGAAAGCTCAGCGTACATTCGCGGGTTGAAGCCGCCGTATTAGCTGTTGAACATGGCTTAAAGAAAGGCAGTATCAGATAACACATAAATTGATCCAAATTAATATTATTTTTTTAGATAACATCTATACTCAATAATG
>CAZORZ010000147.1:0-4373 GCA_964582255.1 uncultured Gammaproteobacteria bacterium
TGAACCCTCAATTACGCGTAGAAACGCAAGTGTATGTTTTAGTCAACGACAAAAACGCTCTTGATTTTGGTCACCTAACTAAGCATGCAAAGATAAATGGTTTGCATCAAGCGATGAACATCCCAAGTAATACAGGCACACCTATTCAGTACGCTGGGTCAACTACAGGGCCAAGTTACAATGAACAAGGCTCCCCTCTTCAAGTTACATGGAGTGTACGCCCTAATGTAGCTAAGGTTAACATCGAGAGCGTTGGACAATGGTGCAAAAGCAACATTTTCAATGAAGATCATGCTCATGGCGTAAGAAATCTCGTTACAAACCCTGACCTTATTTCAAAAATCAATCGTTAAAATTTAACTGACGGGTTATTATAAAGTACTGACAAAAGCATCCAAGGGACAGTTAAAAGCGGCGTTTTGCTACGCTAAACTCTGCTTTTAACTGACCCTGATGCTAATGTTAGAAACCTGCCAGAACAAAACTTATTTAACACTATTTTCTAAAAAGGAACATGTATATGAAAAAAATATTAATTGCTATATTTTTAACTACTTCAATATTTGGCGCTAGTGCAAGTGCTAAAGACTTTACTGGTTCAATAAGTCTAAGCATTTTTAAAGATGAAACCTCTGCCATAGACCAAGTAAAAATAAATATAGAAAAAGCTGTTAAAATTGCAAGGTCGGAAACTGGAGGAACTCAAGTAATGAGAGCTGAATTAGAAAGAAGCTATGGCTATTTAGTTTGGGAAATCAGTCTTGTTGGTAACAATAGAACAGTTCATCAAATTGTTATAGACCCTGCAAATGGAAAAATTCTTTATCAAGAAAGTTGGAGAAAATAGTAACTCATTCCCTTGTAAATAATGAATGTAGTGGTCAAGTAAATTTGTGGGCGTAATGAGACTGTAAATAATTCTGTGTAACTGCCAAGTTTAAATATAACCTTTAATTCGGCCTTCGAACTCTATAATAAACTGATTGAGTTCAGCTTTCCAATTACGAATTGGCATCGTCTTTATGCCCTTGGGTGCATTTCCTAGAGGCTTCCTGTATCGCTAAAAAGATGACTTTTTCAGCAGATTGATCGCTTGGAAATACCGTTCTTCTTTTAGTCGATTTTCGAATCACGCTGTTTAAAGACTCAGTCGTATTGGTGGTATAAATAGCTTTCCTGATGTCCTCAGGGTAGTTAAATAAGGTGTTAAGGTTGTGCCAATGGCTTTGCCAGCTTTTGCTGATTTATGGGTATGTATCATCCCAGCGACCTGCAAATTGAGCCAGTGATTTTAAGGCATCCTCTTCGGTAACTGACTGGTAGATTTTCTTTAAATCAGCACTGACAGCTTTGTAAGCTTTATAAACCACAAATTAATCAGTTATTAAGCGCCAATTTATTTGGCGCTTTTCATTTGTCGACTTACACTTAACTGGGTTGTTCTAATCAATTAGGCCACGTCATAATGGCTAGTGGCCAAAGTTTCAGGCATAAAAAAACCCGTAAAATACGGGTTAAATTATAATATGGCGGAGAAGGAGGGATTCGAACCCTCGATACGCTTTTGACGTATACTCCCTTAGCAGGGGAGCGCCTTCAGCCGCTCGGCCACTTCTCCGGTAATCTTTAGTTTTTAAAACAACTATTCAGCAACATTGCCTATATTGTCTTTGTCCTTCTCTTGCTGCTCTTCAGCTTTGATTCGTTCGTAAATTTCTTCACGATGAACCGCTATCTCTCTTGGTGCGTTAACACCGATTCTGACTTGGTTTCCTTTAACACCTAACACGGTCACAGTGACTTCGTCACCTACCATGAGTGTTTCACCAACTCGTCTTGTTAGTATAAGCATATCTTTACTCCAGTATGTCAATCACAACATATAAATACATTAAGTTAAAATTTCTGCATTTCCAAACACAGGACGGCGATTCTATACGTTCTTTGCGGCTTATGCCACTGTGTTTTAGCTTTCTTGTGTTTGATCTAATTCAAAGGCTTCATGCAGGGCTCTAACACCTAATTCAAGATATTTTTCTTCTACCACAACAGATACTTTTATCTCTGACGTTGAGATCATAAGAATGTTTATCCCTTCTTCTGCCAATGTTTTAAACATTTTACTTGCAACGCCAGCATGTGAGCGCATACCGACACCGACCATTGATAATTTTACAATGGTATTATCGCCTGTTGCTTCACGGGCACCCATTTCTGCTGATTGCTGAGTTAATACCTCAAGTGCATTTTTATAATCATTTCTATGCACGGTAAAACTGAAATCTGTTGCGCCATCAGCACCCACATTTTGCACAATCATATCCACTTCAATATTAGCATCTGATATCTTTTCTAATATTTGATAGGCAATACCTGGTTTATCGGGAACGCCGTTGATGGTTAGTTGCGCTTCATCTCTATTAAAAGCGATGCCTGATATAACTGCTTGTTCCACTGTTTCATCCTCATTATTTTCGGAGGTAATTAATGTGCCTTCGCCTTCTTCAAATGAAGATAAAACACGCAAAGGAACTTTGTATTTACTGGCAAATTCTACGGCTCTAATTTGTAATACTTTAGAGCCTAAACTGGCCATTTCTAACATTTCTTCAAATGTTATTCGATTTAATTTACGTGCTTTAGGCTCTACTCTAGGGTCTGTTGTATAGACGCCATTAACATCGGTAAATATCTGGCATTCATCGGCTTTAAGGGCTGTTGCTAAGGCAACTCCAGTAGTGTCTGATCCGCCACGGCCTAAGGTTGTTATATTGCCTTTTTCATCGACACCTTGAAAACCTGCAACAACGACCACTTTACCATCATCTAAGTCGGCCTGAATTGCATCGCCATCAATTTTTTTAATTCGAGCTTTATTATGTGTATTGTCTGTCGTAATCCTAACTTGTGAGCCTAAATATGAGCGCGCAGGACATCCTCGCTTTTCAAGAGCCATGCTTAATAAGGCGATGGTTACTTGCTCTCCTGTTGATAAAATAACATCAACTTCTCGGCCTGAAACGTCAGGGTTAATCGCCTTATATAGCCCGACTAAACGATTGGTTTCGCCACTCATGGCAGAAACGACAATGACCATATCATTGCCTCTCTCTTTATAGCCTATAATTTTGTCTGCTACGGCCTCTATGCGCTCTGTTGTGCCGACGGATGTGCCTCCGTATTTTTGAACAATTAAAGCCATAGATTTATTTGTATTTTATAAAAGTGCAGAATTATAGAAATTTAACGACATGGTGCAAGGTTTTATTGCGTTTAATGCAACTATAACTGTTCTTCTACCCATTTCGTTACGCTACTTAATGCCGTGTCTAAATTTTCGGGTAAATTCCCCCCTGCTTGAGCCATATCTGGCCGACCGCCACCTTTACCACCGCATGGGATTGCTACCACATTCACTAAATCACCTGCTTTTATCATTTTAGTCTCTGCCTTTGTAACACCAGCAATAATGGTGATTTTTGAGTCATTGATAGTCGCTAAGACTATAGCCGCTTGACCTAGTTTGTTTTTAAGTTGATCCATCGTCTCACGTAATGTTTTTACGTCAGCATTATCCAGTTTAGCGGCTAACACTTTTATCCCTTTGATATCAATTGCTTGAGAGGCCAAATCGCCACCAGCTTGAGCTGCTATTTTTGACTTAAGCCGTTCTATCTCTTTTTCTAGTGTACGATTGTTTTTTACTAACTGAGTCACTTTATTTGTAACATCATCTGGCTTAGATTTCATTAACGCAGATAGCTTATTTAATTCTGCATCCATTCTCTGCACTAATTTAACGGCTGACTCGCCGGTTACTGCTTCTATTCTACGAACTCCAGATGCGACACCTGTCTCTAAAGTTATTTTAAATAGACCAATATCACCCGCATGTTTTACATGCACACCACCGCAAAGCTCTACTGAATTAGAACCAATATTTAATACCCTAACCTCATCGCCATACTTCTCGCCAAACAGCGCCATAGCTCCCGTTGCTTTTGCTTCGTCCATAGTCATAACTTGAGCTTTAGACGCTAAATTTTCGCGGATTTGAAAATTCACAATGTTTTCGATCAGTTTCTTTTGGTCATCGCTAACGGATTGATGATGTGAAAAATCAAATCGTAATTTATCACTATCAACCAGTGATCCTTTTTGTTGTACATGATCACCAAACACCTCTCTTAAAGCTGCGTGCATTAAATGAGTGGCGGAATGATTACGGATAATGTGATTTCTACGATTACTATCAATGCTGCTTTCGACTTTCGAGCCAAGTTCCATCTTCCCTTCTAACATCACGCCATAATGTAAAAATACATTATTCTGCTTTTGCGTGTCTTTAACCTCAAACACTGCATCACCTTGTT
>CAZORZ010000148.1:0-4363 GCA_964582255.1 uncultured Gammaproteobacteria bacterium
CAAGAGACAGTAACACCTTTAACAAAAAACCAGGCGGAACAACCCTTAGTCGTTAAAGCACCCGTTTATACTGCCCCAAGAAAGCCACCAGCTATCATTAAACAGTCAAAAATCATTAAACAAGTACCTTTTCAAGACCCGATGAAAAATGGCTCAAAAGCCCCTGCTATGATCCAACTTCCCACTGGTAACTTTCGTATGGGTGGACCTTCTGCACTGATAGCACAAGATGAAACGCCACGTCGTAACGTCAACATTAAATCCTTTGCGATGTCGACCCATGAAGTCACTTTTGCTGAATACGAAGTCTTTGCTTTAGCCAATAATAAGTCCATACCTAATAGTAAAGGTTGGGACAAAACAAAGCACCCTGTCAGCCACGTTTCTTGGAACGATGCCTTAGCATACACTCAGTGGTTGACTCAACAAACAGGTTTTAAATATCGCTTGCCAACCGAATCTGAATGGGAATATGCCGCTCGAGCAGGTACCACAACATCCTTTTGGTGGGGACGCCACAAAGGCGTCAATAATGCTCAGTGTTTTGATTGTGGCTCCGACTTAAACCCTAATAAACCTGCTAAAATAGGCTCATTTAATGCCAATGAATTTGGCTTGTTTGATATTTTAGGCAACGTGTTTGAATGGACTCACGATTGTTATCATAAAAATTACGTTAATGCGCCAACTGATGGTAGCGCTTGGGAAGGCGATGATTGCAGTATTCGTGTGGCTCGTGGTGGTGCTTTTGCAAGCCCTGCATCTTCTATGCGCGCCGAAAATCGAGAAAAATTCTCCAGTCACCGTGGACGCGACCATATTGGTATTCGCTTAGCTAGAGAGTTATAATTTGTTGGCTTAATCACTTGCAACCATTATTATTACCAGCCCAACATCACATTTCGTAAAAAGCTTTTTTGTTTGCTTAATAAACTTTAGTCTTTTTCTATCCAGCGCATTATTCGCCGCTGAAGACTGGGGCTTATGCTCAATTCCGCTTATCGAAAAACGTACTTATCAGCTTGGTAACTCCAGCCAACCTATTACCATCTTTGCTGATAGCTTAGATATTACAAACAATAGCTTAATGTCACTTAGCGGTGACGTTAGATTTAATCAAGCCCCCAGTACGCAGATAAAGACAGAGTTTTTACTCTTTGACCAAGATACCGATCTGGTCTCTGTCAGTAGCCCCTCGGTCTTCACCTCGGCAACAAGCCAAATTAATTCACAATCATTTAATTACCATAACACTGAAAAAACGGGAGAGTTTAAGCAGATATTTATGCAATTATTTGATAGCCACCGATTTGTTACGGCAGACAAACTACTACAAATAAATAGTCAAGAGCAACGGTTAAAAAACTTTTCATTTACCAGTTGCGAACCCGAAGATAAGGCCTGGGCACTAAAAAGTTCCTCACTACACCTAAACCATGAAATAGGTTTAGGTGTCGCAAAAAATGCAAAGATTTACCTTTTTGATATCCCCATATTCTACTTCCCTTACTTTCAGTTCCCTATTAATGACAATCGACACAGCGGCATTCTTATGCCCTCGTTAGCCCTGTCAAATTCAACCGGAACCTCAGTGTCTGTGCCAGTGTATTGGAATATTCATCCGCAGTTTGATAGTACCATTATGGTTAATTTTTATTCTGCCCGTGGCTTACAAATTAATACCGAAAACCGTTATTTAACCGCTTCTTCAAGCGGTGTTTTATCCACATCTAACTTAGATGATCGAGAAACAAATGGACAAAGATATTTCTATCACCTCAAGCAACAATCACAGCTGGCTAACAATCTGAATTTATCTTTGTTGGCTCAATCAGCAAGTGAACTAGAGTTTTTTGACGATTTTGGTGATTTTAATTCTGATGGCAAACGCAATTTTCTTGAAAGACATTTTATCTTACGCCATCAATATAAACACTGGCAGTCAGAAATATTAATGCAAAACCATCAAGTATTGAACCTTTCTAAATCAATCGCCGATCGCCCTTATGACCAGCTTCCTAAGATTAGTAGCAACGGCGTATTTAAGCTATTCGATGGCAACACGCAACTGAGCATTAATCAGAGTTTTATTCGCTTTAACAAAGATGCCAGCGTTAATGGTGATCGTCTTATTTTTAACCCCATCATTCGCCATGAATGGAATAATAATTATGCCTACATTAAGCCACAGTTTGAATTTTCCTATACTCAGTATCACTTAACCCAAATAGATAATAGCCACGATACTTTAACCCGCAGCATTGGCTCTCTCAGTATTGATAGTGGCCTGTTTTTTGAACGTGTCGCCAGCATTGAACATGCTTGGTTACAAACCCTTGAACCCCGATTGTTTTATCTACACACACCCTATAAGGATCAAAGTAACATTCCCGATTTTGATAGTGCGCTGTTATCAAATAACTATGCCAACTTATTCAGCACAAATCGTTTTAGTGGTGGTGACCGTATCGGTGACACGCACCAAATAACGCTAGGAATTAGCAGCCAATTATTAGATTTGAATTCAGGGTTAGAGTTACTAAGATTTAGCGTGGGACAAAGCTATTATGCCAATGATCGCAAAGTACAGCTTAGTAGTTCATATGTCGACAGCAACAAAACATCTGATCTATTTTTAGAACTAGCCAGCCAGCCAAATCAATATTGGCGAATATCGGCGAATGTGACGCAACAAGCCGCAACGGGTTTTAACACACAAAGAACAGTTCAGCTATCAAGGCAAAAAAATGGGCATATTTTCAACCTCAGCTATCGTTTCAAAGGCGATGAAAATACAACCGAATTAGAACAAAGCGACGTTTCACTGGTCTACCCCATTAATAATCAATGGCAATTCTTTGCAAAACGGCAGTTTTCACTGAAAGATGAGCAAATAGTGGAGCAATTAATTGGCGCACGTTATGATAGCTGCTGTTGGCAATTTTCGGTTATTGCCATAGAAAATTCAGATGATGATTTTGTAGAGCTTGATCGCTCTATTTATTTTCAATTTAGCCTAAAGGGCTTAACTAATATTGGCCAAAGTAACGACAAGTTATTACAAAAAAGCATTGCTGGATATCAATACTAGATAAGACCTTTACTTAAAACGCCCTATGAAAAAATTCACCCTATGAAAATCGTTCTTCAGCTCACGACTAAACTCATTTTTAGCATTCTCTTCTTTTCCTTATCAACTCATGTCAATGCAGAGCTGGTGGATAAAATCATCGCTGTGATCAATGATGAGGTGATCACCCAAAATGAATCACAACAAGAATTTGAACGCATTAGCGCTGATTTTCAACAGCGTGGAAAGCATTTACCTGATAACCAAGCTATCCGCCAACAAGTTCTCGAAAAACTAATTTTACGTTCCATTTTGTTGCAAAAAGCCAATAATAAAAACATCGTTGTTACTGAACGCCAGATCCAAGCTTCGATAAAGCGCATTGCGGCTGCTAATAAATTATCATTACAGCAGTTTAGAGATGCTCTCACTAATCAAGGCCAAAATTATGCCGAATTTTACCAACATGTTCGCCAAGAACTCACCATTCAACAGTTACAACGCAGAGAATCTGGACGACTTGCCAGTGTTTCCGATCAAGAAATTAATGCCGCGTTAGCTCAAGCATCTTTAGCCAACAACTCGGAATATCTTACCGCCCATATACTATTGCCAGTGCCCGAAGCCGCCACGCCACAACAAGTTGCTAAGCAACTCGATAAAATAAACGCCTTAAAACGCAAACTCGATGAGGGTGCAGATTTTAATACCTTGGCACAGCAACATTCTGCCGGTGAAAAGGCACTAGAGGGTGGTGAATTAGGCTGGCGCACCAGAAATGAATTACCATCTCTGTTTGTAGGTGCCGTAGAGACACTTAAAGCTGGTCAATATTCTAATGCTATTCGTAGCCCCAGTGGGTTTCACATCCTTCATTTGATTGCACAACGTGACGTCAATCAAGTCATCATTTCGCAGACTAAGGCACGTCATATTTTAATCAAAACTGATGCGTTGCAAACAGAAAGTGAAGTGATCGACAAGTTAAATAGCCTGCGCGATCGCATTTTACAAGGTGATGACTTTGCAACCCTTGCCAGAGCCAATTCAATAGATCATGTATCAGCTAGTCAAGGTGGCGATCTTGGTTGGTTGGCTAAAGGCGAAACCGTTCCTGCCTTTGAGGCAGTAATGGAGGTAATGGGCATTGGTGAGGCGGTTAGTAAGCCCTTCAAATCTCAATTCGGTTGGCACATCCTACAAGTCATTGATCGCAGAGATATTAACAATACTGAGTCCGCTAAAAAAGCGGCTATCAAAAGCCAGCTATTGACGCGTAAAAAACAAGAAGCG
>CAZORZ010000149.1:0-4327 GCA_964582255.1 uncultured Gammaproteobacteria bacterium
TTTCTATATAAAACTGCACCCATACCAAATAAAGCTTCTGCATCATTATGTATTGAGGCTTTTTCAAACCAAATAAATGCAGTATCCAAATTTTCTGGAACACCATTCCCTGTATAATAAAACCATCCCATAAATCTTATTGACTTTAAATTACCATTTGTTGCATCTTTTAAACATAATTTGTACGCAGTTTTATAGTCACCACCAAAATATTTTTCTTCAATTTCTTTAAAGTTATTCACTATAGAAAACCAATATTAGCAAGATTCATACGGATTTTCATATTGATCTGGTAAACAACCTTGACCAGTACTTTGACAAATGTAATCTTGAATACTGAATATATCGGGTATAACTGATCTTCTACCCTTCACTTTATTTTTATCTTTCTTTTTATGAGATTCATTGGCCTCCTCTGTTCTTTGTTGATTCTCTCTTGATGGCCCTGGTGGTCTAGAAGCCTCTCCATCATCCATACCACCGCCAGCCATCCAAATAGCTGTAGTTACAGCTTGAAAAAACTTTTGAATCACACTGCTTGCCAACCCCTCAGGATCCACCCAATTAACCGGATTCCCCCCAACATATGCGAAAAGATTTTAGCCTATGCAGCATAACAGCTTCTTTCTATTTAAGCTTCAACCGTAAACTGTCCCATCATACCGCCATCTTCATGTTCTAAAATGTGGCAATGATACATATAGGGGATATTGGGGTTTGAGTAAGGCCCCGTTGGAAATAATATTTTGACGGTTTCATGGCGATGCACTATGACCACATCTTTGTAGCCTTTTTCGAATAGGTGCGGAGCCTTGCCATTTCGGCTAAGGACTTTAAATTGCGTATTATGCACATGAAATGGATGTTCCATGGGCGAAGCATTACTGACGTTCCAAACCTCATAGGTATTAGCTTTTAATCTGAAATCAACGCGTTGCATGTTAAATGGCTGGCCATTGATGCGCATCATACCCATACCGCCACCCATGCGTTCACCACCGCCCATCATGCCCCTCATCATACCCATGCCACCACCCATACTCATTCCCATTTCTAGTGCCACATGGCGTTCTGCGGCAATGTCTACCTTAGACCAATCAGCATGTTGAGATAGACGTGTCGGTATGCTGTGTTCGCTTTTTGTGGCTTCAGTTGGGTCAATGAGTAATACATTAAAGTCTTTATCTTTACCGCCACCCATCATACTCATCATGCCCATAGGGCCATGTCCCGCATTACCTAAGCCAGATTCACTTTGTAGCATAATCTGTTTTTTATCAGAGACATCAAGCAGAATTTCGTAGCGTTCACCCGGCGACATAGGCAACCTAGTGACGGTAATGGTTTGTTCTAACAAACCACCATCAGATGCAATAATTTGGAAAGGGCGGTTATCATTAAAATGTAAATCGTAAAAACGTGCATTTGAGGCATTTAGTAAACGTAAACGCAGTAGCGTTTTTTGAGCTTTTAGCACAGGTGTCGTTGTGCCATTAACTAATAGGGTATCACCATGTTTGCCAATCATGCGTTCTGGCATCATGCCAACGTATTTAAAAGCACCGTTTGCGCTAAAGTCACGGTCTTGCATGACCACAGGAATGTCATCGACACCATAGTCGATGGGTAAGCCTTGTTGTAATGAATTGTCATCATCTAAAATAAACATGCCACCTAAACCCTTATAAACTTGTTCACCTGTTTTGCCATGTGCATGTGAGTGATAAAACAAAGTGGCGGCAGGTTGTAAAATAGGATATTCAGAACGCCAAGTGGCACCCGGTTTAATTTCTTGATGGGGGCCACCATCCATTGCGGATGGTAAAATCATGCCATGCCAATGAACAGTGGTGATTTCATTGAGGTGATTAGTCACATTAACCTGAATTCTGTCGCCTTTTTTAGCGCGTAAAGTAGGGCCTAAAAACGCCCCGTTATAACCCCAAGTTGGGGTATTGAGATTGGCTAAAAATTCAGAGACACCCTGCTGAACTGTCAGGTTATATATTTTTACGCCATCTTTTAACTCGCCTTCTAATAACGGTGGAATCTTTAATGCATTATGGTGCTGTTTGGTGCTGCTACAGCCTATCTGAGGTAATAAAGCTAGTGCACCTGCTGAATACCCAAGCCCTCTAATAAAATGTCGACGCGAAAGTGTGTGTGTCATAGTGAAACCTCATTAAACATAAATAAAATTGAGAATTGATTGTTAAGCTCGAAAAACTAAAGCAATCATATTTAGTGCATTAACGAAAACATTTTACGTCTAAAGGTTTTCGTCAAGGGGTGTTCCGAGCCTAACAACTCAAATAAATTGAGTAATCCCTTTCGGCCTGCATCATCATTAAAAGTTCGATCTTTTCGCATCACGTCTAATAATAAAGTTAAAGAATCTTCAGTACGATCACTGGCAGCATAAGCATCACTTAGAAGCATATATGCTTCTAAGTCAGTGTCATCGCTGCTCATTCGTTGTTCTAATTCGTCGGTGGGTGGTGCTTTATCTAAGCGTTGTTGCATATTGATTTTAGTTAATAGCTCTTTCGCACCCGTTGCTGTTTGTTGTTGTGCGCTTAGGCTGTTAATCAACGCTAAGGCACTGTCAAAATTATCATCTTCGGCAAACACTTGAGCGATATCTTTTTTTAGTTGAGCATTGTCAGGGTCTTCAGACAACGCTTGATTAAATAACGCTAAGGCTAATTCAGCGTCGCCATTAGCTTGGGCTTGAATGCCCTGATCATAGCTGCTATTTGGGGTTGCAGCTATGTGTTTGTCTAAAAAGGCTCTGACTTCGCCCTCGGGTAATGCACCCATAAACTCATCAACAGCAACACCATCTTTATAGAGTTTTACAGTTGGAAGGCTTTTAACGCCATTTTTCTGAGCTAACTGCTGTTGCTCATCAGTATTAATTTTAGCTAAGATAAATTTACCATCATATTCCTCTGCCAGCTTAGACACTATGGGGATGAGCATTTGGCATGGATTGCACCATTCTGCCCAATAATCGACTAAAATGGGCTGTTTTTTAGAGCCTTCGATAACAACTTCGGTAAAATTTTCTTCAGTGACATTTATGATGTAAGGCGAGTCGCTCATATATTTTCTCAAAAATGGATAATAGTGTTCTATGTAGGGTGATCTAAAAAATATTCAATATAAGCCCTTGCTTTCTTGCGGATGGATTGCATAATCAGGCGCAATAAAAATCAATAGATAAATGACCTTGAGCAACGATTATAACGCTGATGCGATTGAAGTATTAACTGGCTTAGAGCCCGTTAAAAAGCGCCCTGGAATGTACACCGATACCACGCGCCCAAATCATTTGGCGCAAGAGGTGATTGATAATAGTGTGGATGAGGCTGTTGCAGGTCACGCTGATAAAATTGGTGTCATATTACATGAAGACCAATCTATTACAGTGATAGATAACGGTCGAGGAATGCCTGTTGATATCCATCCCCAACAAGGTATCCCAGGCGTTGAAGTGATTTTGACTAAGCTTCATGCTGGCGGCAAATTCTCCAATAAAAATTATCAATTCTCAGGTGGCCTGCATGGTGTTGGGGTATCGGTGGTTAATGCTTTATCAACACGCGTTGATATACGTGTTCGACGCAATGCGAAAGAATATAAAATTGCCTTTGAAGATGGCTTTAAGGTCGAAGATCTTGAAGAAATAGGCACTGTTGGGAAAAAAAATACAGGAACGACGCTACGCTTTTGGCCAGATAAAAAGTATTTTGATTCAGATCAGTTTTCATTACCTCGCTTAAAACATGTGTTAAAAGCCAAAGCTGTTTTATGTCCAGGCTTAAAGGTAAAACTCTATGTCGAAAAAACCAAAGAAACCGAAGAATGGCACTTTGAGAGTGGTTTAGAAGATTACTTAAAATCAAGCCTATTGGGTTTTGAATGTCTACCGCCATCACCCTTTTGTGGCTCTATGCAAGGCGAGCATGAGGCAGTTGATTGGGCAGTGTCATGGTTGCCTGAAGGCGGAGAGCAAATCACCGAAAGTTATGTGAATTTAATCCCAACGTCACAAGGCGGTACTCATGTTAATGGTTTGCGTACAGGGTTAACCGAAGCAGTGCGTGAGTTTTGCGAATTTAGAAATTTATTACCGCGTGGGGTGAAATTAGCGCCAGATGATGTCTGGGAAAAAGTCAGCTTTGTGTTGTCCATTAAAATGGAAGACCCACAGTTTTCAGGGCAAACTAAAGAGCGCTTATCATCAAGAGAGTCTGCGGCCTTTGTGTCAGGTGTGGCTAAGGATAACTTTAGTTTATGGTTAAACAAACATTCAGAATATGGT
>CAZORZ010000150.1:0-4322 GCA_964582255.1 uncultured Gammaproteobacteria bacterium
GCTTTTTGTTTAGCTTTTACGCGTTCTAACGCGGCTTTAATGGGGTCGAGTTCTACTTTGCTATCAACATCAAGAGAGTCCTTTTTGTTGTTCTTTGCGGCAAGAGCTTCACGCTTTTTGCGTCGTACTTCGTCTAAGCGACGTTTATTTTCAGTGAGACGATGTTCACGAAATTCAAAGCGATGACGAGCATGATCTGAATTACGTTGGGCTTGATCGGCAATACGAATTTCGCCCTTGGCGTAACGATAATATTGCACCAATGGAATATGGCTGGGGCAAACCGCAGAGCAACAGCCGCATTCGATGCAATCAAATAAATTATATTGTTGAATACGATCAAAAGAATTGGAGCGAGCATACCAAAACAGTTGTTGCGGTAATAGTTGAGCTGGGCAGACCTCGGCACATTTGCCACATCGAATGCAGGCTTGTGTTGGCGCTTTAGGGTCAAATTCATCGTGCAAAGCCAAAATGGCATTGGTCGATTTAATGACTGGCATTTGATCATGCGGCAAACTAAAACCCATCATTGGGCCACCCATAACCAGTGAACTGGCCTTTTCGTTATAACCGCCAGCGGCTTTAATTAAATCGGCTATTGGAGTGCCTAAACGCACATGATAATTACCGGGAATGTTAACCCCTTTGCCACTAATGGTGATAATGCGACTGGTGATAGGGCGGCAATTATCTAAAGCATGGGTAATGGCAAAACAAGTACCTACATTTTGACAAACAACACCAATATCAAAAGCCAATTTATGTGGTGGGACTTCTTGTCCAGTTAAGATAGTAATCAGTTGTTTTTCACCACCAGATGGGTAAAGCGTTGGAATTTCGCTGATGATGGTTTGTTTTAATGATGAATGTTCAAGTGCAAATTGCATGGCGTGCAACGCTTGTTTTTTATTACTTTCAATGCCAATGATAGTTCGTTTGGGCTTTAACATTTTTTGTAACCAACCAATACCACGTATAACCAAATCGGCATGAGTTTGCATCAGCATGTCATCGCAAGTGATGTAAGGTTCACATTCAGCGCCATTAATAATAAGCGTTTCAATCTCATCAAATTGACTGGTCGAAGCGATTTTTGCAGCAGTTGGGAATGCGGCGCCACCTAAGCCAACAATGCCTGCTTTTTTTATTAATTGAAGCAATTCAGAGCTATTAAGATTATTTAAATTGCAGTAGGGCTTGTCTTCGCTGTAAGTCTCATCTTTAAAATCAACATCAATAATAATGCACAATGCGTTCATACCAGAAGGATGTGGCACGGCACGTTCTTCGATGGCGCTGACAATACCAGACGTTGATGCGTGAATAGGTGCGCTGACGAGAGAATCGTGACTGGCTAAGGGTTGCCCTTTTTTTACATGATCGCCGACCTTAACGATGACTTCGTTAGCCTCTCCGATATGTTGTTTAACGGGTAATATAATTTGTTTGGGCAGAGGCATGGCTAATATGCCTTCGACCTTGGACTCTACTTTATGTTGGTCAGGATGAAGTCCGCCATAAAAGTGATGTAGCTTTAACTTAGACATGCGCCACTCGTTGAGTTTCGTTAGGTTTATGCCAAGTCCAATGATCTATGCCTTGTCGAGTGGGTATCATATCAATGCAGTCTACTGGACAAGGTGGTAAACACAGTTCACAACCTGTGCATTCGGCTGTAATTACGGTATGCATGTGTTTCGCCGAGCCTAAAATAGCATCAACAGGGCAAGCCTGAATGCATAACGTGCATCCAATGCAGACGTCTTCACGAATAATAGCGACTAAGGGAACATCATTATGTTCTCCGTGCTCATCGTTAAGCGTTAATATTTCGGTGTCTAACAGCTCGGCTAATAAAACAATGGTCGATTCACCGCCTGGTGGGCATTGATTAATAGGGGCTTCACCTTTAGCCAACGCCTCGGCATAGGGGCGACAACCAGGAAAAGTGCATTGACCGCATTGAGTTTGCGGCAATATGGCATCAATTTGATCAACTAATGGATTGCCTTCAACCTTAAATCGAATAGCGCTATAGCCTAAAATCAAACCAAATAAGCCAGCAATAAAACCGATGGTTAAAATGGCAATAAGGATATCCATTTATTTAACTAATCCACCTAAACCCATAAAAGCAAGCGACATCAAACCTGCTGTTATTAAGGCAATTGCCGAGCCTTGAAACGGTAAGGGCACATCGGCATTGTTAATGCGTTCGCGTAAGGCAGAAAATAAAATAAGTACCATCGAAAAACCAGCCGCAGCGCCAAAACCATAAAAGGCCGACTCTAAAAAGGAATGCTGTTCTTGAACATTAAGCAACGCAACGCCTAACACCGCGCAGTTGGTTGTAATGAGAGGTAAAAATATACCGAGCACATTGTATAAAACGGGGCTGGTTTTATGTACGACCATTTCGGTTAAATTGACTACCGCAGCAATAGCGACGATAAAGGCAATGGTGCGAAGAAACTCAATATCAAGCGGGATGAGAATCCACGTATTGATTAAGTAACTTAAAATAGCAGATAAGGTGAGCACAAAGGTTGTTGCTGCACTCATGCCAATCGCTGTTTCCACCTTATTCGATACGCCCATGAAAGGGCATAGGCCTAAGAATTTAACCAGCACGATGTTATTAACAAAGACAGTGCTTAATAAAATGAGGAGGTATTCAGTCATAGCCGAATTATACGGTTACCACCCGATAAAGCACACATTAACCTATGCTTATTTCCAGCTAAATTTCTAAAGCTTTTATTTTTTTGTCAACTAGACTCAAGGATTAAATAAAAATATTTGCTTTGATTTAAGCAATGGCTTTAAAAGAGAAAAATGACAGATAACACTCCGCAAATTATAAAAAGCTCAATATTTGATGATGATAGCCTAAACCAAGCGTCTGAATATTTGCGTTTAGCATTAAAAAAACTATCTCAGCATAAGGCTGCGGCTACGCCAGTGAATTATAGCCTAGCCTATAGCTATGTTTCGGGTAAGGATGAAAAAGTAAAAGCAAAATTAGATGCAGAGCTTAAAGATGGCAAATTCTTGGACTCATCGACTGCTGAATCGCTTTATATGCAGCTTTTTTATAATGAAAGTTTAATGAATGAGCACTTACGCGTTGATTTATTATCAACTGTTGCACAGGTTTTAGGTTCGTTAATTGATATTGTGGGTAAGAGTAATGTTTCAAACGGAAAATTAGAAAAACACATTTCCAGTTTGGCGAAATCTTCAGATGCTTGTGATGTGTTAAAATCTGTGGCCGATATTTTGGATGAAACTAGAAGCTTTGTAACCGACTCCCACAAGTTAGAAAGCGAACTGAATTTATCAATACAAGACATTAATCGACTAAAAAAAGAATTGGTAAATGCGCGGCTCGAAGCGACTATAGATGCGTTAACAAAATTAAATAACAGACGCGCTTTTAATAAACAGCTACGCAAACTTGTTGATGGACATCTTCAGCATGCTACTGATTTTTGTGTCATATTAATTGATATAGATTTTTTCAAAAAAGTAAATGATGAACATGGTCATTTAGTGGGTGATAAGGTACTGAGTGGCTTAGCTCAAATTCTAAAAAGTAAAGTACGTGGTAGTGATTTTACCGCACGTTATGGTGGTGAAGAATTTGTTATTTTATTGCCCGATACGCGTATTACCAATGCTTTTTCAGTGGCAGAAAATATACGTTTAACCATCGAGAGAAATAAATTAACATTGCGTAAAACCGGCATTGTTTTAGGCGCTATTACAGCTTCTTTTGGTGTGGCTGGTTATCGTAAAGGTGAGACTGCTGATGATGTGATTACGCGTTGTGATAAGGCATTATTTAGGGCGAAAAAACTAGGTCGAAACCGTACCGTCATTGCCGATTAATAGCAGCTCTAAAAACGTTTTATTTCAATATAAATATAAAAATAACAAGGAGCACGTATGTCTGAAAAAGAACTTTACCCTGTCGCCGAAAAGTTTGCTGCATCAGCAAACTTAAATCAAAAGCAATATGAAACTATGTATCAGCACTCGGTTGATGACCCTGCCGCATTTTGGGCTGAGCAAGCAAAAAAGGAGTTGCATTGGTTTAAAGATTGGGACAACACTTTAGATTGGAGTTTTGGTAAAACAGATCTGCACATTGAGTGGTTTAAAGGCGGAAAGCTAAATGTGTCATATAACTGCCTAGATAGACATTTAGAAACACGTGGTGATCAAACCGCTATTTTATGGGAAGGCGATGACCCAACTGTCGATGCTAATATTAGCTATCAACAATTACACACAGATGTCTGTAAATTTGCAAACGT
>CAZORZ010000151.1:0-4312 GCA_964582255.1 uncultured Gammaproteobacteria bacterium
AGCAATGGCAAGAAAATCAGTTTTAGAGCAATATAGTCTCGCCATTAATGAATATAGAAGTAATACAGCTGGTAATTACCCATGGTTATTCAATTACGTAACGGATGATTTAGATGTCTATCCTATTGGTGCAACCTTAACTAATGTTGGACGTATACCGAGCATATTCTCCAATTACTTTGAGAATATAGGCAGTAGCACTTTTAATAGTGAAATTGCTTTAAAAGTAAGTAAAAGTTTCCAGATAAGCGGCTCGCCTAAAATTATCCTATTAGACACAACAAACTCAATAGCCACAAATATGCAATTTTTTGAAGGGGCATTTGATACTGGTGATTTAAGAGTTGGCCTTACGGGACAATTATTTGAAGAGTATGAGTACTATTGGGATGATTTTACAACTGCAGATGGATGGGAAGTGTGTGCTGGGACGGCACAGTTAGTATCAGACTGCAACAGAGATGCAAGTGGAAA
The DNA here is from genome assembly GCA_964582255.1 of uncultured Gammaproteobacteria bacterium. GTDB lineage: Bacteria > Pseudomonadota > Gammaproteobacteria > CAYZQE01. The sequence goes on from CAZORZ010000151.1 coordinate 475, forward strand.
TTTGAGTCCTAGCTCTGGAAATGGTACGAGTTCAAAAATATTAAGAGTGGGATTATCTTTTGATATGACTTCAGAGGTAATATTTCAAATGAACTATTCAACACCACCCTCTTCGATCATCCACACAGCACCCGATAGCGGTAATCATGCAAGAGTGTTAGCGACTTTTACTGACACTCAAATTGTAGCTACACCCGTCAATTTATTTTAAGAACAAATGGATAACTATGTGGTGGCAAACCCTAATTTTAGTTTTGCTGCTGACTCAATAGAGCTTCAAGATGTAGCCAATGACACTGATATGGGGGATCTAATCGACCAAGATTTTAACACTATTGAATTAAGTGTACGGTATTATCCATCGCTACCCTCTTGGGCTGCTTCGAATAAATCAGATTGGCATAAAAGCATTCAAATGGGGGTAGCAAAGGAGTACGAGCCACCTGTACCACCTGTACCACCTGTACCACCTGTACCACCTGTACGTAATTGCCTTACCCATGCGTCTGGCTGTTTGCAAATAAGCGACATGGGTGGTGGAAACAACAACAAAATTGCCATCTTAGTAATAGCAGGTCAATCTAATATTGATGATGAGGGGCTGGATGACTTTAGTAATGATATAGCAGATATTTTTTCTGAAGAGAATGCCAATCTGGATTATGTTTTTACAGGAAGTGCAAAAAATGGTAATGATCGTCTTTTTGTCCTACAGGAGCAATAGAAATGAAATTAAGCCTTAATAAAGGGTTTACCTTGGTTGAAATAGCCATCGTCTTATTAATCGTGGCTATTTTGTTAGGCTATACCGTCGCCATGTTCTCGGTGCAACAAGAGCTTGGGCAATATCGAAAGGTTGATAAACAAATGGATCAAATAAGTGCCGCTATAATCGCCTTTGCCCAAGTTAATGGACGAGTTCCATGCCCAGACAGCGGCGTTTTTGACGGTGTGGCAGACACAATCGATATTTATGACGCTGCTGGTGCTTTATCTGGAAGCGATGGACTTCCTGATGGTTGCACCAGTTATATAGGTAGATTACCAGCATCAACATTAGGTCTTAATGGCAAGCTGAATACTACGAATAATTTAATAGACCCATGGCTTAATGAGTATATTTATCATGTTTCATCAATGTCAACAGATGGAAATGTTGTCGACCTTATTGCACCGAATGGGGTTAAAAATGCAGGTTTAACTCTGATTGATGCGCCTAATATATTTATTTGTGATGGCAGCACTGAGAGTGGAGGAGATACGACTTGTGCTAATGTGACTGGTGATACAGTGGTCGATAATGTTTCTATTGTGATTGTATCAACAGGAAAAGACGGTGCTTCTTTTGACTCAGAGATTCAACTAGAAAATACAGATGGCGATGCAGTTTATGTTGCCAGTGAGTTTAATGACACAAAGCTGGGGAAATATGATGATAAAATAAAATGGATTTCACCCAACTTACTGTATTCAAAAATGATAGAAGCAGGGAAGTTACCTTAGCATTTATTTAACTTGATTTTAGTATGTTCAATTTCGTCATAGTGCAATAACAATAAGGGGACGCTCCCCTTTCTTTGGCCTACCAACACTTCTACTTCTTAAATCTTTGCCAATTTGATGACTCAATTTTTCAATAAAACTATCTTTTCCACAGGGCAAGCCCTTCCTTGTATTTATTTTTAACGCTTCTTGCTGAGACTGGCTAATCATTGATTGTAAATATTTTTCATAATCCTGCTGCTTAATACCTATCTCATAATCTGATATCAACTTATTTTTTAATATCCCCGCATAAGCCTTAAAAGGGTAGCGTCCCCTTATTTCTTATTTAAGATGGATATCCCCCAATATTTTATATTCAAAAATGATAGAAGCAGGGAAGTTACCTTAGCATTTATTTAACTTGATTTTAGTATGTTCAATTTCGTCATAAAACAACCCAGTTACAGTGCTGAGCTGTGTAATATCTAAACAGAGCTCTTCTAGATCATTGTTCATTAAATAAAGGCCAAGCTTTGTTTTAGCTTTTTTAAAGTCGCTTTCGGCTAGTTTACTGTCAATGGCTATATCAATGTCGCCGCCTTTTTTTGCGTCATCGGTTCTACTGCCAAATAAATAAACATCAACGTGTCCAAAGCTAAGTTCGATACTTCGAACGATTTTCTGGGCTAGTGCTTTAGAGAGTCTCATGAGTGTGTTTTTTAGCAAATGCGATTGTTTTTAGGTAGTAGCTTTCTAATGTCTTAAAGCTATCAATGCAAAACTTTAACTTAATAAGTGCCTCGCTTAGCTTTTCTGGATAGTCATGTTCAAGCTCATTTCTAGTTTGACGCAATTCGATCCAATCTGACAGGTTATCAATAATGCCTTCTTTTTCAATTAGGTTGATCGTTTCGCTCATGCTGTTGTTTGCTATGCCTGCTGTTTCTAGCAGTATGGGAAAAACTTTCGCACCTAAAAAATCTTGCATGGATGAAAAGCGTTTTAAATAGGCATCTAAAAATGCTTTTTCAGTCATGTCTAAAGATTGGAAGATCAGCGGGTCATAAATATTTTTTTGACTTAAAACATCAGTAATAAGCGCGTGATAACCCGATAGCGCAGTAAAATGACGATTGAGTTTATTTAAGCGAGAAACAAGTATCAATGTTTGATTGTGAGTGTTCATAATAATGACTATAGCACTTATTAAGCAGGGCTGAATTTTGCAGGCTAATTAAAATGTTGAATTAAACTAAAGCAAACCTCGCCATCTTCATTGTTGATTAAATCCAGTTCATAGTTAAACGCATTCGCCATAATAGCAGACTGATATAAGCCTATCCCCATACCTTGCCCTGTTGAAACTGGTTTGTTAAATAAGTTTTTAACGGTCATTTCATTTATGGCCTGCCCATTATCACAGACAGATATAAACAGCATTTCATCATCAGAAGTAATGGCTATATTTACCTTAGTAACATCTTGTTTGCGTAAGGCATTAGACAGTAGATTATTCAGCACACTATCTAATAGCTCTGGTGGTACGGCAGGGTTTGATTGAATAGCGTTATTGATATTTACCTTGGGGTTGTTAAGTTCATTAGTGAATTTAAACAACCATTTATTAAGTGAGACAGACTGTAGTTTAGTATTTAGGCTTGGGGTATTGAGTTTATTAAGAGTACTTTCTAACCGACTACTTATTTGAGTGAGATTTTGATCGAGTAATTTAAAAGGTTTATTAGTCTCTAAATTAGGCTCTAAATGAATAATGCTTAATGATGTTTTAATGGATTGTAGAATGTTCTTAATATCATGCGTTAATCGTGCGCCCGTATGGTGAATAGTTTCGAAATGCTCTTGGGTGCGGATTTTTTCTTGGTTATTTTTAGCGATGTGAAATTGGCTCGCCATACGCACAAGAAGCTGAGTGTGTTGCTTAAGAGCAGTACCGGGGTCAGAATGAAAATACAATAAAATATGTTCTGCATCAGATACGTCATACTTAATTTCAAAGCCGTTAAGCTGTCCAGATTTTATGTTGTTTTGAGTTGTTGTCCATTTTAAGCCATTGAGCCAATCATTTTCGGTTAGGTTGTCGCAAGCAGATTGCAAAAACTCAGTGGGTGTTAAATACTCTTCTTCTATTAATGTGGTCAGGGTATTTATCCATGTTTCAAAAGGGCTGCCGATACTCATAGAGTAACGATTCCATAAAACGCCTAAGCCAGAAAAGCCAACAGATGGGTTCCAAAACCAACTCACACCCAAAATAAAAATAACAACAAAAAACAGAGTTAATAAAAGCCCTTCGATATAATCAACGCCATAGATCACATTAATAACAATGCAC
>CAZORZ010000152.1:0-4298 GCA_964582255.1 uncultured Gammaproteobacteria bacterium
AAGGTGATATAGCTAAAATATCAGGTTTTATAGCGTCAGAGTCTCGAGGTGAGATTTTTGATGTAAAAATTCCTAATGAAGCCGCTTTAGAAAAATTCGTGGAAGGTAAAAAACAGTTTTACCAAAAGCGTGGACAGTTAAACTTAGCATGTGCAGATTGTCATGTTACGAATTCTGGAACCAGAATTCGGGGTAATACCTTAAGTACTGCATTGGGGCAATTAACTCATTTTCCTGTTTATCGTAAAAAATGGCAGTCTTTAGGTACTACACACCGTCGTTTTGCGGGCTGTAACAAGCAGGTTCGTTCAAAACCATTTGCGGCTCAAAGTGATGAATATAAGTCTCTTGAGTACTATATGAATTTCATTAATAATGGAATGGAAGCAAATGGGCCAAGTACTAGAGGTTAAGCTTTATAGAATAAGTAAATAATAATTATAAAATTATCTTTATTTGAACCCGACCTAGTGTCGGGTTTTTTTTTGCCAAAATTATATAGCTAAAAGATCAGATATTTATGTTTAGATGTAGCCTAAGTGCTAAAGGTTAAAATCGTATCCCTAAGCCTCTCCAGCCTGTAAGATATCGTTTTTATATTGAGTTACATTGTGTCTTTAATTAATTTTCAAGCGTTAGGATGTCGTTTAAATGAGGCTGAAATAGAGCAGTGGTCACAAGAATATCAACAATATGGACACCAGATTACTACAGATTCTACTGAAGCTGATCTCATTGTTTTTAACAGTTGTGCAGTAACATCTGAAGCAGATAAAAAATCAAAAAAACTCATTAATCGTTTACATAAACACAATCCACAGGTCAATTTATTAGTCACTGGCTGTCATGCAACGCTCAACAAAGATGCGTTAGCCCTAAACTTAGGTGTTGATCTCATTATTAGTAATGAGCAGAAAAATGAATTGGTTGATCACTCGCTAGATGTCTTTGAGTTAAACAAAGTTAAACAAAATCAGTATATTGAACATTGTATTTTTAAGAGAGGAAAACAACGTGCCTTTATAAAAGTTCAAGATGGATGTCGTTATCGCTGTACTTTTTGTATTGTAACCATTGCTCGTGGTGCCGAGCAATCACGGGAAAAACAGGTAATCATCAATGAGATTAATACGCTTCACATGCAAGGCGTACAAGAATGTGTATTAACCGGGGTGCATGTGGGGGGGTATGGTTCTGATATCAACTCAAATTTGTACGAACTCATACATGATATTTTAGATAAAACGACTATTCCTAGAGTGAGGTTAGCATCTGTCGAACCTTGGGATTTGCCAGAGCAATTTTTTAGCTTATTCGATAATGATCGCTTAATGCCACACATGCACTTACCTATTCAAAGTGGTTCTGACACAGTGTTAAGGCGAATGGCAAGACGTTGTAAAACTAAGGAATTCTCTCAGATTGTTGAAAAGGCTAAGTTAGCGGTTGAAGACTTTAATATTACTACCGATGTTATTGTTGGTTTTCCGGGTGAAACAGAAGTGGAATGGCAACAGAGCTTTGATTTTATAAAAAATACTGGCTTTGGAAGTTTGCATATTTTTACCTATTCACCACGTGAAGGAACTAAAGCAGCAGGTTTAGCTAATCAAGTAGACGTTTCCATTAAAAAACAAAGAAGCAAACAATTACATGAGTTAGAAATTGATTTAAAGAAAAACGCAATGAATGCATTAGTGGGTAAAAGCTGTGATGTGATGTGGGAAAATGAGACAGCCGATGGCTCTGGAATTTGGCAAGGGCATACACCTCATTTTCATAAAGTAATCTGTGCAGATGCTCAGTTACAAAAATCTCAAATTAGTCGAATTAACTTAGCTGCCTATTCACTTCAGAATCAAATATTACAGGCTGACTCTAATCAAATGTCGATAGAGTTTGATATTTCATCGCTAAAAATAACCAGATGATCTATGTCTAAACGTATTCCGATGGGTTCATTGATTTTATGGTTGTGATGACTAGGAGCATAACACAGCACTCTCACGCCGCTTGGCATTCTCAGTGTGTACAAAAAATCTGAGCCTCTAAATGCCTTATCAATAACAACAGCCATTTCAGGCGCATCATCATCATGAATAATGTCATCAGGGCGAATTAAAATGTTAACCTTATCGCCTTTGTGACAGCCCGTTGGAATGCTGCCATGAATGAGTCCAAGTTCTGAACTCACGGTGTTTTCACCGCAGACTAGGCCTGGAATAATCACTCCTTGGCCAATAAAGTCGGCTACAAATCGGTTCGCTGGATTGTGATATAAGTTATAGGCAGTATCGTGTTGCTGGATAGTGCCTTCATTCATCACGCAAATCTCATCTGCCATAGCAAAGGCTTCATGTTGGTCATGAGTGACTAAAATTGCGGTTATATTCTCTTGTTTAAGAATGTTTCTAATGTGTTTGGCCAGTTGCTCACGTAGCTCGATGTCTAGGCTTGAAAACGGCTCATCTAATAGCAGAATGTCTGGTTTGGGTGCAATCGCTCTTATTAGGGCAATACGTTGCTGTTGTCCGCCAGATAACTGGTGAGGGTATTTTTTGTCTGAGTCAGATAATTCAACGAGTTCTAATAATTCATTAACACGTTGTACTTGTTCTTTTTTACTGAGGTGACGTAACCCAAATGCAATATTTTTTCGCACATTAAGATGAGGGAATAGTGCGAAATCTTGGAACACCATACCAATATTTCTTTGTTCGGGAGGCAAAAAAACGGTATCAGAATTTATAAAATGGTCGGTGATTTTAATAGATCCTTGAGATGGTTTTTCAAAGCCAGCAATGGCTCTTAAAACAGTGGTTTTACCACAGCCACTCGGGCCTAAAAGGCAGCCAATGGTTCCTTTTTCTAGCGCAAACGATACACTTTTAACCGCTTGATACTGTTGATAGTTAACAGAGAGCTCTTTTATGATTAATTGTTGTGTCATGATGTTTGGCCTACACGAGAACGAGAGATTGTTTTACTGAGAAGAATGACGGGAATTAAACCCACAGCGACAATCATTAATGCTGCACTGGATGAATCAGCTAATCGTTCATCGGAAGCCAATTCAAAGGCACGTACAGCAAGTGTGTTAAAATCAAAAGGTCGAAGGATTAATGTAGCAGGCAGCTCTTTCATGACATCAACTAAAACAATCAAAAAAGCGGTGATTAAGGTACCTTTCATCAGGGGTAAATGCACGCGAATTAATGTTTGTTTGGGTGTGTAACCTAAAGAGCTTGCGGCATTGTCTAAGGAGGGTTTTATTTTACTAAGCCCAGCCTCAACAGCTTGAATGGATATGGCTAAAAACCGCACCATATACGCAAAGATAACCGCAAAAAGAGTGCCGCTAAAAATGAGACCAGGGGTGGTGTTAAACCAAAGCTCAAACCAGTGGTTAATGTGTAAATCGAGCCATGCGAAAGGAATAATAACGCCAATGGCGATGATGGTGCCGGGTACTGCATAGCCAATAGAGGCGGTACGATTGGCTAGCCAAATTGTTTTAGTTCGTAACATACGGTTGCCATAGCTTAAAAACACGGCTAGAACTACGGCAATAAAGGCGGATATGAAGCCTAATGAAAGTGTATTAATGACTAATTGCCAGAAGGTTTCATCGATCATTTCTTGATAGGTTTCTAAAGCCCAAAGCGTTAGTTGCCCAGCAGGAATAAAAAAGCCGAGAAATAGAGGTAAAAAACACGCTAGAATTGCTAACAAAGCTTTAGCGCCGTGCAATCTAATTTCAGGCATATTTTTGTAGCTATTGGCACTGTGATGGTATTGAGATTGTTTTCTAGACCAGCGTTCGAGTAACACTAAAGTAAATACAAACATTAATAAAATAGAAGACAGCTTAGCGGCAGCAACGCTATCACCTAAACCAAACCATGTTCTAAATATACCCGTGGTAAAAACAGAAAGACCAAAATAAGACATTGTGCCGTAATCGGCAAGTGTTTCCATTAATGCCAGTGACACACCTGCCACAATAGCTGGGCGTGCCAGTGGTAAAGCAACTTTAAAAAAACTACACCAAGCATTACAGCCAAGCGTGCGACTGACTTCTAAAACGCAGGTTGATTGGTCTAAAAAGGCAGCGCGGCTGAGCAAATAAACGTAGGGGTAAAGCACTAAGGAAAGCATCGTAATAGCGCCACCAAGTGAACGCATATTGGGAAACCAGTATTCACCAAAGCCTAGCCCGGTGAGGTCTCTTATTAATGTTTGAACAGGCCCTGCAAATTCTAAAATACCTGTATAGGTATAGGCAATGATATAAGCTG